>JAZRNX010000069.1:0-50150 GCA_045648365.1 Acutalibacteraceae bacterium | reverse complement strand
ATCCAAAACCTTGCCCGTTCCGTCTACCACCGCAACCTTGCAACCCGTTCTGTAACCAGGGTCAAGACCTATGGTAACGCTGTTTTTAACGGGGGGTTGCATTAAAAGTTGGCGAAGATTGGTTGAGAAAACCTTAATGGCGGAAACACTTGCCTTATCGGTAAGTTCGTTTCTCATTTCCCTTTCTATTGAGGGGAAAATGAGGCGTGAATAGGCATCCTCTGCCGCCTCTTTTACATACTTTGTAGCAACCGAGCCTTCTTTAATATGGTTTTTAGAGATAATAAACATTGCTTTGTCCCTATCAAAATCCACACCTACCTTGAGAAAATCTTCCTTTTCACCTCGGTTTACGGCAAGAATTCTATGGGAAGGGATTTTTGAAAGAGGCTCTGTGTAATCGGCGTACATTTCATAAACGCCCAAATCTTCTTTGGCGCCTTTAACCGCTAAACTTCCGTGAGCCATACAAACAAAGCGCATACGCTTTCTTATATCCGCGTCATCAGAAATAATTTCGGCGATAATATCCTTAGCGCCATCAATGGCTTCTTCTATCGAATTGACGCCGAGTTCCTCGTTTATATATTCCTCTGCCGCCCTTTCGATATCCATGCAGTCAGGCTCTTGAGCGTAAATAAGCTCGGCAAGAGGTAAAAGTCCCTTTTCCTTAGCAACCGAGGCTCTGGTTTTACGCTTTTTCTTGAACGGCCTGTAAAGGTCATCAAGCTCTGTAAGGGTTACGGCGGCGTCAATAGCAGTAGATAATTCCTCTGTTAAAGCGCCCTGCTCCTCAATAGCGGCCTTTATCTTTTCCCTCGTTTCGTCCATATTACGAAGATAGTTAAGACGGTCAAAAAGCTCTCTTAAAATCTGGTCATCAAGAGAACCCGTCATCTCCTTACGGTAACGGGCGATAAAGGGTATGGTATTATCCTCATCAATTAGTTTTACGGTGTTTTCTACCTGCCAAGGTTTTAAAGAAAACTCGGCGGTTAATTTTTCTATAACGGTCATATTTCACTCTCCGAAAACTGATATGGTGAAATTATATCACAAAAATCTTCTGGCGTAAATAATAATTTATATATTACTATATTGATTTTTGGCGAATTTTGGGTTATAATTTAGGTTAGATATTTATGCTTTATGGTTAAGATGCAATTTTAACCATTTATATACACGGAGGTTTAATGTGTTAGAACTTAAAAACATCTCCTTCCGCGCCGAAAACGAGGATGGAGTAAAGGAAATTTTAAAAAATATTTCACTTAAAATAGATGATGGTTTTGTTGCCATAACGGGCCCTAACGGGGGCGGTAAATCCACCCTCGCTAAGATTATTGCGGGTATTATCACCCCCACCGAAGGTCAGATTTTACTTGACGGCGAGGATATAACAAACCTTTCCATAACCGAAAGAGCCAAAAAAGGCATTTCCTTTGCCTTCCAACAGCCCGTTCGCTTTAAGGGTATCACCGTTGGCGACCTTATCAAACTTGCCGCAGGTAAAGAAATAGATATCGGCGAGTGCTGTGATTATCTTTCTCAGGTTGGCCTTTGCGCAAGGGATTATATCAACCGCGAGGTTGACGCTTCCCTTTCGGGCGGCGAACTTAAAAGAATCGAAATTGCCACCGTTCTTGCCAGAGGCAGTAAGGTCTCCCTTTTCGACGAACCTGAGGCGGGTATCGACCTTTGGAGTTTCGGCAATCTTATCAATGTTTTTGAACGCCTTCACGAAACGAACGGCGGCTCTATAATCATCATTTCCCACCAAGAAAGGATTTTAAATATCGCAGATAATGTGGTTGTAATCGCAGGTGGAAATCTAAAGGCATACGGACCTAAAGACCAAATTCTCCCCGAACTTTTAGGGGTTACCGCCTCTGCTTGCAGTGTGCTTACCGAAAATATGAAGGAGGCGGACTGATGAATATTACGAATATTGAAAAGGACCTTTTGAAGATTATCGCTGATATGGACGGTACTCCCGACGGTGCCTTCAATATCCGCGCTAACGGCGTTCTCGCAGAACGAAAGGTTACCGAAAATATTGATATTAAAAATAAAGAAGACGGCAAGGGAATTATAGTTACCGTTCGTCCCGATACAAAAGGGGAAACCGTGCATATTCCCGTTGTTGTAAACGCTACGGATTTCACCGATTTGGTTTACAATGATTTTATAATCGGCGATAATGCCGATATCACCATTATGGCAGGTTGCGGAATTCACAACTGCGGCGAGGGTGATTCAGGTCACGACGGAATTCACACCTTCTTCGTTGGCAAAAACGCCAAAATTAAGTATATTGAGCGCCACTACGGTGAGGGCGACGGACTGGGAAAAAACATTATGAACCCCACCACCGTAATTAATATCGCCGAAGGCGGATATATGGAGATGGAGACCACTCAGATTAAGGGTATCGACTCCACCAACCGTATTACCACCGCCAATTTAGATGGTGACGCGACTTTAGTTATCAAAGAAAAACTGATGACCCACGGCACTCAACGCGCCGATACGGATTTCACCGTAAATCTTAACGGCGAAGGCTCGGGCGCCAATGTTATTTCCCGTTCTGTTGCTAAGGACAAGTCCTTCCAGATGTTTAAGTCCAATATTAACGGCAACGCCCTTTGCTCAGGTCACACCGAGTGCGACGCTATTATTATGGATGATGCCAAGGTTTGCGCTATTCCCGAAATAAACGCCAACCATATTGACGCTTCCCTTATCCACGAAGCCGCCATTGGTAAAATTGCAGGTGAACAACTTACTAAACTTATGACCTTAGGTCTTACTGAGCAAGAGGCCGAGGAACAAATCGTAAACGGATTTTTAAAATAATGAAAACTTTAAAACTTATCAAACGTTTTTTGCCCTACTATAAAAAACACCTGGGAACGCTGATTTTCGACCTTGTGTGCGCTATGCTTACTACGGTTTGCGAACTCGTTCTCCCTATGATAGTCAGGGAAATAACGGGTAGAGCCACCGATAATATTGCCGCTCTCACTGTGCCTTTTATCATAAAAACGGGTGTATTTTATATAGTTCTTCGCATTATTGATACTCTTGCCAACTACTATATGGCATCGGTAGGTCACATAATGGGTACGAAAATTGAAACCGATATGCGAAGGGATATGTTTTCCCACTTGCAGCGGCTTTCCTTCTCTTTTTATGATAATACCAAAGTGGGCAGTATTATGTCGAGAATCACCAGCGACCTATTTGATGTTACGGAATTTGCCCACCACTGCCCCGAAGAATTTTTGATTGCGGGAATTAAGATATTCGCCGCCTTCTTTATCCTTTGCAGTGTTAATATTCCTTTAACCCTTATAATCTTCTCAATTATTCCCCCTATGCTTATAGTGCTTCGTCATTTTAATAAAAAGATGAAGGCGGGATTCAGAGAATCAAGAAAGAGCGTTGCGGAACTTAATTCCTGTGTTGAAGATAGTTTACTCGGTATCCGCGTTGTTAAATCCTTCACTGGCGAAACTTTAGAAGAAGAAAAGTTCGAAAACGGAAATGTAGGCTTTTTAAACATTAAGTCCAAGGTGTATAAATATATGGCGGGATTCCACTCCTGCACCCGATTCTTTGACGGGCTTATGTATATTACCGTAGTAGTAGCGGGCGCCCTCTTTATGATAAACGGCTCTATTGATGCGGCGGATTTCGTTGCCTATCTTTTATATGTTTCCACCCTCCTTACTTCAATCAGAAGAATAGTAGAATTTGCAGAGCAGTTTCAAAGGGGTATGACGGGTATCGAGCGTTTTTCCGAAATTATGGATACCGCCCCCGATATTGTTGACAGTAAAAATGCAAAACCCATAAAGGGTGTTAAGGGTGAAATCTGCTTTAATGATGTTACCTTCCGCTACTCCGAAGATACAAAAGAGGTTTTAACCCATATAAATCTTAAAATCGGCGTGGGTGAAAATGTGGCTCTCGTTGGTCCGTCAGGCGGCGGAAAAACCACTATTTGTTCCCTTATTCCCAGATTTTATGATATCGATAGCGGTCTTATAACCCTTGACGGCAAGAACGTCAAGGATATTACCCTAAAATCCCTTCGCGAAAATATAGGCATTGTTCAACAGGATGTTTATCTTTTCTCGGGCAGTGTTTATGAGAATATTGCCTACGGAAAACCCGATGCCACCAAGGAAGAAATCGAAAACGCCGCCCGTCTTGCAGGGGCAGATAAGTTTATCGAGGGTCTTCCTGAAGGATACAACACTTATGTGGGTGAACGGGGTGTTAAACTTTCAGGGGGGCAAAAGCAAAGAATCTCTATTGCCAGAGTTTTCCTTAAAAATCCCCCTGTGCTTATTCTCGATGAGGCCACAAGCGCTCTCGATAACGAATCGGAAAAACTTGTTCAAACCTCCCTTGAACGACTTCAAAAGGGCAGAACTACCCTTACTATCGCCCACCGCCTTACCACCATTAAAAATGCGGATAAGATTATAGTTCTTACTGCCGACGGTATAGCCGAAAGCGGTACGCACAGTGAACTTTTGCAGAGTGGCGGAATATATAGCGAATTATATAGTTCCTATAGCCAAGATTAATTAACAAACCAAGAAATGAGGTGATAACGCAGTGGAAAACTTTTTATCTGCGGCAATAGTTACCTATAACGATATTGATAAAGTGCGTGACGCCGTGCTTTCTATAAAAGAAAATACAAAGCGTTATCCCCTTAAACTTTATATAATTGATAACGGCTCTACCGACGGAACCGCCGATTTCTTTAAAGATTTTGATGTTACGGTAATCGAAAACGGAAAAAATATAGGTTTTGGGGCGGCTCACAATAAAGCCCTCAATTTATCCCTCGGTAAATATCACTTTATTATAAATCCCGATATTTTGGTTAAAAGCGATGTTTTATCGGATATGGCGGATTTTATGGACGAAAACCCTGATGTTGCCCTATCAATGCCTAATATATTAAACGGCGATGGTACGGTGCAGTATCTCCCAAAAGAAATTCCTACAGCAAGGTATCTATTTTTAGGTCGTCTTGCCCGACTTGGCGGAGTATTCAAAAAAATCCGCGAGGAATATGTCTGGGCGGACCGCGAAATCAAAGAACCAACCAAAATAGATTTTTGCAGTGGCTGTTTCATGTGCATAAGCAGTCAGGTTTTTAAAGACCTTGGCGGATTTGATGAGCGTTATTTTATGTACCTTGAGGATGTAGATTTAACCCTTCGCGCCAAAAGTTTCGGCAAAGCGGTTATAATCCCAAAAATTTCAGTTACACACTCTTGGGAAAGAGAAAGCGCCAAAAAACTTAAATATTTATTTATTCATCTTTCATCAGCGATAAAATTCTTAAGAAGGCGGAGGAAAAAAGAAATATGAAGATTATGATTACGGGGTGTCACGGCCAACTTGGAAATGAACTCATTTCCATTTTAAAAAGCGGCGTAAGTGAAATCGGCCCCATACCTAAAGGACTTGAAAATGCGGAAATCTGCGCAGTGGATATTGATTCTTTAGATATTTCAGACTGTGCGGCAGTTAAATCTTTGGTGTCAACGGAAAAACCAAACGTTATTATTAACTGCGCTGCAATGACAAATGTTGACGGTTGCGAAAGCGACTACGAAACCGCCTTCAAGGTTAATGCTATGGGTGTTCGCAATCTCGCCATGGCAGCAAAGGAAGTAGACGGAAAACTTATCCATGTTTCTACCGATTATGTTTTTGCAGGGGACGGAGTTCGCCCCTATGTAGAATGGGATAAGGTTGACCCCAAGTCTGCCTACGGCGCTTCTAAGGCGCTGGGTGAAAAATACGCCCTAGAGTTCAACGATAAATCCTTCGTTGTTCGTACTTCATGGCTTTACGGATATATCGGCAAAAACTTTGTTAAGACTGTGAGAAGAATTTTAAAAGAAAAGGGCAGTATGACGGTTGTTAACGACCAGAGGGGCAACCCTACAAATGCCAACGACCTAGCACACCACCTTTTAAAACTTGCAGTAACCGAGGAGTATGGCATTTACCACTGCACAGGTAACGGCGAATGCACTTGGTTTGATTTTGCAAAGAAAATCGCCGAACTTTCAGGATATGGGGATGTGGTTAAACCCTGCACCTCAGAGGAGTTCCCCTCTCCCACCAAACGACCGGCATATTCTTCCCTGCGCAATTTAGCCCTAGAGTGTACCGTGGGCGACGAAATGCGTGACTGGGAAGTTGCCATAGAAAACTATATAAAAAATTTGGAGGACTAAAATTATGAAAACCTATCTTGTTACAGGCGGCGCCGGATTTATCGGCTCAAACTTCGTTATTTATATGTTAAATAAATACGAAGACATTAAAATCATTAATGTTGATAAGCTTACCTATGCAGGTAACCTTGAAAATTTAAAGAGCGTTGAAAACGACCCCCGTTACACCTTCGTTCAGGCTGATATTTGCGACAGAGAGGCTATCTCTAAAATTTTTGCCGAAAACGATGTTGACTATGTTGTTAACTTTGCGGCTGAGAGCCATGTTGACCGCTCTATAACCAACCCTGAAATCTTTGTTAAGACCAATGTTGAAGGCACCGTAAATATGCTTCAGTGTGCTAAGGTTGCTTGGACTATCGGCGACGACCAGTACAAAGAAGGCGTAAAATACCTTCAAGTTTCTACCGATGAAGTTTACGGCTCTTTAGGTGACACAGGTTACTTTATGGAAACAACCCCCCTTGACCCCCACTCCCCCTATTCTTCATCCAAGGCATCTGCAGATTTCTTTGTAAAGGCATTCGGGGATACATATAAATTCCCCATCAATATTACCCGTTGCTCTAATAACTACGGTCCTTTCCAGTTCCCCGAAAAACTTATTCCCCTTATTATGAATAACACCTTACAGCATAAAGACCTTCCCGTTTACGGTGACGGTATGCAGATTCGCGACTGGCTCTATGTTGAAGACCACTGTAAAGCCATTGATATGGTTATCACAGGCGGCAGACTCGGCGAAGTTTACAATGTTGGCGGCCACAACGAGCGTCCTAATATTTTCATTGTTAAATCTATCATCGAATACATCAAGGAAAACGTTGATGCTACCGTTGGTGAGCATATGATTAAGCATGTTACCGATAGAAAGGGTCACGACCGCCGTTACGGTATCGACCCCCAGAAAATCAAGGACGAGCTTGGTTGGTATCCCGAAACCTGTTTCGAGGTTGGTATCAAGAAGACACTTAAGTGGTACCTCGATAACAAAGAGTGGTTTGATAATGTTACCAGCGGCGCTTATCAGAAGTATTACGATACTATGTATAGCGGCAAAGAGGAGTTATAATAAATGGGCAAGTTTAATTTTATCAAAACCTCTATTGACGGGGTTATCATAGTTGAGCCCACTGCCTTCGGCGATAGCCGCGGCTACTTTATGGAAACCTATCAGAAGGAAGATTTCAAAGCGGGCGGAATTGACATTGACTTTGTTCAGGATAATCAGTCTATGTCTACAAAAGGTGTTCTTCGCGGACTTCATTTCCAAATTAACTACCCTCAGACCAAACTTGTGCGCTGTGTAAGAGGCGAGGTTTTTGATGTGTGTGTAGATTTGCGCGAAGGCTCAGAAACCTACGGCAAGTGGGAAGGCGTTATCCTTTCTGCTGAAAATAAGCGCCAGTTCTTAGTACCCAAGGGTTTTGCCCACGGCTTTGTTGTGCTTTCCGATGAGGCAGAATTCTGCTATAAGGTTGACGACTACTATCATCCCAACGACGAGGGCGGCCTTATGTGGAACGACCCCGATATCGGTATCGAGTGGCCCATCCCCGAGGATATGGAAATCAAACTTTCCGATAAGGATAAACTTCACCCCGCTTTTAAAGATTTTAAAAAATAATTTAAAATTATAAATAAAACCTCCCTTTTGGGCAAAAATAATTTTGCAAAGGGAGGTTTTTATTATGCAAAGCGGAAAAACAATGAATTTTATTAAAGGTATGGGCGCAGGAATGGTAGCAGGCGCCGCTGCGGTAATTGTTGGTAAAGTTATGATGCAGGAAAAAGGAACCGTATCCAAAGGCACCGCCAAAATAGCCAAGGCAGTAGGCGAATTCGCCCAAGGCGTACAAACAATGTTTCGTTAAAAAAAGCGGAATGGCACATTGGCCGTTCCCTACAACAAAAACCACCCAAAAGAATTTTATCTTTTCGGGTGGTTTTACTATATACATTTTATAACATTTTGTAGTACAATAAAGAAAAATGTCGGAGGTAATATTATGACAAAAACAATCAACAATCAAACTCTGTTTTCCTTCACCCATTTTTTAAAAGAAAATGAGAAAAGCGCCAGAACCGTCGAAAAATACATTCGTGATATCCGCCATTTTTTGAAATTTCTGAGTGACCGAGAGCCCGACCGCTCTCTCCTCTTATCCTATAAATCCATCCTTAAGGAAGAATACGCCGTAACAAGCGCCAATTCTAAAATAGCAGCTATAAATTCTTTTTTCAGATTTTTAAAACGGGATGAACTCATATTGAAACAATTTAAGGTGCAACGGAAGATTTTTTGCTCTTCGGAGAGGGAACTTACGAAGGCAGAATATTTCCGTCTTGTAAATGCCGCTAAAAACACAGGTAACCGCCGTCTTAATCTTCTTATGCAAACGGTTTGTTCGACGGGTATCAGAATAAGCGAGCTTCCGTTTATAACGGTAGAAGCGGTGGAAAATCTGGAAGCGCAGGTTTCTCTCAAAGGCAAAAACAGAGTTATTTTTATTAGCCCTGCATTGCAGAAAAAATTAAAGCAATATATTCGTGATGAAAATATAAAATCGGGTCCCGTATTTATCACTAAAAACGGAAACCCGATGAATCGGAGCAATATATGGCGCGAAATGAAAAAACTTTGCGCCTTGGCAGGTGTTTCGGAAAACAAGGTCTTTCCTCATAACCTGCGTCATCTTTTCGCAAGAATATTCTACGGAATTGAAAAGGATATTATAAAACTTGCGGATATTTTAGGTCACAGTAATATTAACACTACCCGTATATATATAATGAGTAGCGGAGAAGAACACAGAAAAAGAATAGAAACTATGAAATTGGTAATATAAAAAATCCGTCTGCGGTGAGGACGAAAAATAAAAAAATACAACATAATAGGCATTATGTTGTATAAATTAAACACAAATCGAATTCTTCAAATTTAATTGTGTTTTATTATAGCATACATATTAGGTTTTATCAAGGTTTTTTCGCATTTTAAAGCCATTTTTTTCAATATTAGGTGTAGCAAAACAAACCTTTTTAGGAAAATTTTTCCTTAAAGGTTTTTTTGTTACGCTTATTTTTTTTGCGTTTTTATTCAATTGGGGGTTTCGGTGATTTTTTAAATTCATCCATACAACATAATGCCTATTATGTTGTCATAAAATATACATAATCACAAGAAGGCGGTGGCAAATCAAAATGACCAAAGAAAAAAAGTTTCGTAAATTAAAGACAACCATTATCGTTCTTTCGGTCTTGTTAGCCGTCAGTATTCTTGCTTTAACCCTTTTGATTGTAAAAAGAAAAAGTAATATTTCGCCTGTGGACAGTATTGCTCCCAACAATATTATTTCGGAAGAAGACAATTCGGGTGATAAAAATTTGTCCGCCTCAAAAGAAGACTCAGTAAAAAAGGAATTTACACCCCATCTCTCTTTACACCGATTTTCCCCTGAAGAAAAAGAAAAATTTACGGCGCAAAATATGCTTCCGGGCGACTGCGTTTCAAAAGAATATGAAATTGCGGTTTCCTTTAAAGACTGTATAGACCTATGCTTTTATGCCCCCATAAAAGAAGATGTCCTCTCAGTTAGCGATGTATTAAAATGCAGTGTTGCTATTAAGGATAGCGGTCAAATCCTCTACGACGGACTTTTAAAGGATATGCCCTCCTGCCTTACATACCGACTTTATTCAAAGGAAAAAGCAACAAAAAATGTCACCTATCTGATATCCGTCTATCTTGATACTTCGGTAGGTAACGAATATATGAGCGGAAAACTTACCGCAGATTTTAATTGGTGGGCAGAAAACAGAGAAAATCTTATTTCCCCCGAAACAGGCTTTTACGGATTTATCCCCGTTTTATACGCCTTAATCGCATTAACCTCATTTCTTGTGATAATTATTACCGTTATCAAAAGAAAGCGCGCTACCCTTGGTGATGAAAATGAGCAAAACTTCCAAAAAACTTAAAGCCTCAATTACCGCAATTTTTATACTGGGGCTTTGCCTCACAATAACCACCGCCGCCATTGTTATGGTGGGGCTAAAAATAGAAAATAATGTTTTTGGTTTAGGCAAAGTGAGTATTGACCTTAACGGTGGTAATGCCGTTATTGAAAAAGAAGATTTCCTTTTTGAGTCGGGAGCCACCGTTAAAAGGGATTTCTACATAAAAAACGATAGTACTTGCGCCGTTTACTATAGGCTTTATTTTTCCGATATTAAAGGAGATTTATCCGATTTTATAGAAATTACGGTTTATGACGGCAACAAAAAACTCTTAAGCGGTAAGATGAATGACTTTAACCGTGATACCGAGGCAATTGACTCTTTGTTAGAGGTTTCCGAGGTTAAAAATCTTTCGATTGAGTTTCATTTACCTAAAACTATCGGCAATATCGCCCAAGCGCGTTTTCTCACCTTTAACTTCTGCGCCGAAGCCGTTCAGGCGAAAAACAATCCTGAAAGGCGGTTTAAATGATGTTCAAAAGATTAAAAAGAATCCTAAATTCAAAAAGCATCCCTGAAAGCCCATACCAATATTCACCGCCCAATAACACCGAAGGTTTCTTATGCCATACCGACTGTGAACGGTGTGTATGCTGCGGCCGCCCCATTCCCGAAGGAACAATGATTTGTACGGCTTGCGCCACCCTTTGCGAAGAAAACGATAAACGGGATACTCGTCTCTATGCGCAAATGGAAAATAAGGAGAAAAAGGATTGATTTTGTGAAAAAAGCACTCACAACCCTTAAAAAAGTTTTAACCGTTACATTTATTACCGCGGCCACCTTGATAACCATGTTCACCGTGATTTCTTCATTTGCCTTCGGCGGAACAAACAGAAGCTTGTTCGGTTATAAATTCTTCGTTGTTTTGTCCGATTCTATGAGCAAAACCGATTTTGACGCGGGGGATGTTGTTATATCCCACTATGTTGACCCTTCTACCCTTAAAGAAGAGGACATTATCTCCTTTATATCTCAAAACCCCGAAAATTTCGGTGAAACCGTAACCCATAAAATACGAAAAATTACAGTTAACGATAAGGGTGAACAGGGTTTTATTACCTACGGTACCACCACCGATACGGATGATAAATCCATAGTACTTCACCGCTTTGTATTAGGAAAATACTGTGGCAAACTCTCGAAGGTCGGTTACTTTTTTAACTTTTTGAAGACCACTAAGGGATACATTGTGTGCATATTTCTTCCTTTTATGGCGCTTATCGGTCTGCAAGGACTTGATTGTGTGCGGCTTTTCCGCAAATACAAGGATGAAGAAAACAGAAAGTTAGAAGAAGAACGGAAAGATTTAAAACGGCAACAAGAGGAAAATCAGCGTTTACTCGAGGAATTAAACGCCCTAAAAACCAATTTGGCCGCCGACGAGGATTAAAAAAACACCAATGAAACAAATAGTTGACACCCTTTTTAGCGATATTTTACTACTTATAATTGTTATCTTCTTAATCGCAATGTTTACCGTAACAGGCATATTGCATTTTCAAGAGTTTCGCCACGAATTGAAATATATAAATATGGAAATAAAACGTACCCACGGAAAAGAGCGTAAGTATTGGAAAAAACAAAAGCGTCGCTTTTTATTTCCTTTTTGGCCATTTAATAAATAGTTATTAAACCGCTCGGTTTATATACGTTAGTCCTATATTCACAAGGAGGTTTTTAAAATGACTAACTCAAAAAACACCAAGCGTGCATTTTGGGGCGCAGTCCTCTCTTTGATTCTCTGCGTTTCAACGCTCGTTGGTACCACATTCGCGTGGTTTACAGACACCGCCTCGACTACAGTAAACTCAGTTCAGTCAGGTACCCTCGATATTGAACTTCAATATCAGAAGGAAGACGGAAGCTGGGCAAATGCCGAGGGCATCACCTTAAACTTCAAAAAGGATGCAAACGCTCCTGAGGGAGAGCAAATTCTCTGGGAACCCGGTTGCACCTATGAACTTCCCGCAGTTAAAGTTGTTAACAAGGGCAATTTAGCCGTTAAATACCAAATCGCTATAAGCGGTATCGACGGTGACGCAAAATTAAATGAGGTCATCGACTGGACCTATAACAACCAAGCAGTTCTTACCTCGGAAGGTACTCTTCTTGCAGACAAAGAATCAGACCCCATCGTGATTAAAGGTCATATGCAGGAAACTGCCAATAACGATTATCAAAATCTTACCATTGACGGAATTGCTATCACAGTTTTTGCTACCCAGTTGGCACATGAATATGATAGCTTTGACAATCAGTATGACAAAGACAGCGCAGTTGACACTGTTGCAGAGGCTGAAGCGCTAATGGCAGACAACAAACCTGTTGTTTTAGCCGGTTGTAACGAGCCCGATGCAGTGCTCAATATTCCCGACAGCTTCACCCAGACCCTCACAATCGTAAGTTCCAATCTTAAGTCTGTTCAGGCCGAAAAGGATGCCAATATTGTGATTATTGGCGATGTTGTAATCAACGCTAAAGGCTCTGCTACAGGCATTTCTTTAATGGCAGCAACCGAGGAAACTTTTGATGGTTCTGCTATTTCTGCAAAGGGTAAACTTAATATTTCAGGCACTGGCAAACTCACCGCTATTGCCGCCGACATAAAAGGCGCTGCAGGTATCGGCGGTATGAATACAACCGCCATCAGCATTAAGGATATTACTATCGTTAATGCTACCGGCTCATTTGCTTACGGTGTTGGTTCTGATACCAAATATTATAAAGATGCTCCTGAAGGCGGCGCCGCAATCGGTTCCGGTTATAACGGCGCTACCATTACCTTGGATAGCGTTAACATAGCTAAGGCCATCGGCGGTTCTAAGGCTGCAGGTATCGGCGCCCGTTACCACACAGGCGTTACGGTAACCATCAAAAACTCCACTATCGCTTATGTTGAAGGTGGCGTTTCCGCTGCAGGTATCGGCGGCAGCCGTATCAGCAACGGTGCAACCGAAAACGGAATAACTATCAATATTACAGATTCTACAATTACCGCTAAGGGCGGTGTTTACGGCGCAGGTATCGGCTCAGGTTATGATACACATTGTCAAACCGCTCAGCCTCTCTGCACCATCAATATTGCCGATTCTACCATCAATGCCACCGGTGGCAAGTATGCTGCAGGTGTAGGTACCGGTTACCACAACGCCGCATTAACAGGCGAAATCAAGAACAGCGCAATAACCGCGGTTTCGGGCGATAAGATTTATAAGAGCGCATACACTCCCGCTATGGATATTGGTTTCGGCGTTGTTGACCCCGAACGCGAAGGTTTACAGACCGATAGCAAATTAATCTACAACGACACTACTATCACTATCGAAAGCGCTCCTGCTATCGCGCTAAGTAGCAGCGATTTGAATACCGCTCTGACAAACGGAGAAACTTCTGTTTTACTTGGCAACGGCAACTATGTAATCCCCGATTCCGCAAAAGGTAAAACCATCACCATCATCGGTAGCGGTAATACGGTTATTGCCACACAGGACGACGGCTCTTATGAAGGCTGTGATTACAGTCTTGAAGGCGCAACCGTAACCTTTGAAAACATCACCATCAACACCGATAGCCATACCTATACCGGTTATGCGCGTTGCAAGGGAACCTATAAGAACTGTACCATCAACGGAACCTATACTCTGTACGATAACAGCGTATTTGAAAACTGTACCTTCAATGTAAGCGGCGATGTTTACAATATCTGGACTTGGGGCGCACCCGAGGCCACCTTTACCAACTGCACCTTCAATTCCGACGGTAAGGCTATGCTATTATACGGCACTGCTAACACCAAACTTACTTTAAATGATTGCACCTTTAATGATAAGGGCGCTTTAGAAGATAAGAAGGCCGCCGTTGAAATAGGTAACGATTATGATAAGTCTTATGAGCTTATTGTGAACAACACTGTTGTAAACGGTTATGAAATCAACGACAAGGGTATCAACACCGGCTCTACCCTTTGGGGAAACAAAAACTCTATGAGCATCGATAAACTTAATGTTGTTATCGATGGCGTAGATATTTACTAATTCCTAAAACCTATTTGATACAGCTAATAAAAGTCCGTCCTAACTCCCAAAGGGGAGTTGGGCGGCAATCAAAGGATATAAACCGCCGTTTATATCTTTTGATTGCTGAAAGGCAAATAACCGTCTGTTCCCTTTAGTTAATATTGGGAAAGTACGGTAAGAAATTATGTTAGCCAAAATTTTATAAGGAGGTTTTTAAAATGACTAACTCAAAAAACACAAAAAGTGCATTTTGTGGCGCAGTCCTCTCTTTAATTCTCTGCGTTTCAATGCTCGTTGGTACCACATTTGCGTGGTTTACAGACACCGCCTCGACTACAGTAAACTCAGTTCAGTCAGGTACACTTGATATTGAACTTCAATATCAGAAAGCAGACGGAAGCTGGGCAAATGCCGAAGGCATCACCTTAAACTTCAAAAAGGATGCAGACGCTCCTGAGGGAGAGCAGATTCTCTGGGAACCGGGCTGCACCTATGAACTTCCCGCAGTTAAAGTTGTTAACAAGGGCAATTTAGCCGTTAAATACCAAATCGCTATAAGCGGTATTGATGGCGACGCAAAATTAAACGAGGTTATCGATTGGACCTATAACGGTGAAACCACTCTTAATGCAGAGGGCACTCTTCTTGCAGACAAAGAATCAGACCCCATCGTGATTAAAGGTCATATGCAGGAAACCGCAAACAACGATTACCAGACACTCACCATCGACGGTATCGCAATCACCGTTTATGCTACCCAGTTAGCCCACGAATACGATAGCTTTGGCAATGAGTATGACGCAGGCCTTACTCCTATAGAAGACGGAGATGTACTTGTTGAAGAAGATGATATTCAGTATTTGTATACCTCAGAAGGCAATTATGTTCTTTACCTTGTAACAGAGAATTATACAAAAGATACCGTAGTTATTCCCGAAGGTGTTGACGCTATTGGTAACTATGCATTTGCATATAACTCCAATGTAAAAGAAGTTATTCTCTCCTCCACCGTTAAAAGTCTCGGTCGCGGATTTGATTCCTCTACCGTTGAAAAGGTTGTTTTAAACGAAGGCTTAGAACAAATCGACAGCAGAGCCTTCAGAGCAACTACTGCCCTCAAAGAAATTGTTATCTCTTCCACCGTTAAGACGATAGCAGATAACGCTTTCCAGAAATCCGCTATTAAAAATATTGTTATTCCTTCCACTGTAGAAACCGTGGGTGAAACCGCCTTCGGCTCTTCCTTAATTGAAACTGTTACTTTTGAAGGCAATACTTCTATTCAGGGTTACGCCTTCCGCGGCTGCGCTAAACTTAGAACCGTTTACTTAAAAGGTGACGATGTAACCTTTATTTCTTCAACCTTGAACGGAAGAAATTCTATGTGGTTCTGCAACGGCGAGTCTAACAACCCGGGCACCAGCAATATTACCTTCTATGTTGAAAACGAAACTTTAGCCGCAAGAGTCAGAACAGCCCTTGGCGCTGAAAAGCCCGAGACCACTCCTATCTATGTTGGCGAATCACTTTTCGCAAGCGTTAAAAATGCTACCGAGTTTCAGAACGCTTTAAACAATGCAACTCAAGATACCATTATTAATTTTACCGCTGATATTACAGGTAATGCAACCGTAACCCAAAAGGATAATATTGACATTATTATAAATGGTAATGAAAAGAAGTTTAATGGTGTTATGACCACCTTCGGTAATGGCCGTCAGAGTGGCTCTGAAACTCTTACCATTAAAAACATCAACTTCGTTGCTGCGGGCGGCGCCGCTTCTTGTATCGTAAGCCCTGACCGTTCTAAAAACAACAAGTATTCCTACTCTCATAATGTTACCGTTCTAAACTGCACATTTACTGATACCGACGGTACGGTAAACTGCGCCGCTGTCCGTCATGAAGACGGTGGCGACAAAAACTGGACCGTTAAAGATTGTACCGTTGATAATACTATGCACTCTTTGTTACAGGTTAACAACGTAGCAGGAAAACTTACCGTTGAAGGCTGTACCGTAAACTCCAAGAACGGTATCAACCTTAACAGCTGTACTAAGGTAGATATCATTGATTGCGACATTGATGTAAAGGGATATGCCGTACGTTACGGTGTTAACAGCGGCGGAAATCTCAATGAAGCAAAATCATTCTCGATTAAAAACAGCACTTTAAAATCTGCCAATGATGATGGCGACGCCGTTATTATATTCCGCGCTGACGCTGTAAAAGCAGTATTAACACTCGAAAACACCACTCTTATCGGTACTCCCGATATTGACGGCGCCACAGCAGACACTACCATAAATCGATAATTCCCATTCTGTTTTTTTGCAAGGGAGGTTAAAATGAAACACGCAGATATAAAAAAGCTCAATTTTGTGAAAAGAATTTGCCTTAGCATAAGCGGCATACTTTTATGTCTATCCTCTCTCGGCATTTCTTCCTTTGCTTTATTCACAAATAATAGCACCTCCCTTGCAAACTCCGTTGTTTCGGCAAGTTATAATTTATTTGTTGATATTGACGGTAGTGCTTTTCCTACCGACACCGCAATTTTCCTGGGCGAAGGGACATATACCGTAACGCTTACGCGGGCGGTAGGTCAAAAAGCAACGGGCTTTGGCGTTGTTAATATAAACGGTAAAACCTATTATACCAAACAAATAGACGAAGCTCCCCTTACCTTTACTCTCACCCTTGCAGAGCCTTCAGAAATTGTTTTCAGTTCCCATTGGGGAAAAGCGGAAAATTATAACAATATTACCAAAAACGGACAGAACTTAATTTCTCAAGGCGATTTTTAGATTTTTCTTAAAGTCCCCCGAGATATATTCCCATAAGCAAATCCCCACAGTTTTTCTGTGGGGATTTGCTTGTTTATCCTTTAATGGCTATTATTCCGCTTTTATCATTTTGATTTTTATAGGTTTATTCATGCTTTTGGCAAATTCTATCATTGATTTAGTTCCTCGGCTTTTGCCATCCCAAAAACAAATAACATAATCTGCCTTTTCCGCCATTTCTTTATTTCGCCTTGGACCCGCGCCTTTTCCGTAACGTTTCCAATCGGCTTGATATATTTCCAACTTGAATCCGTTTTCTAATGCATAACTTTCACCCAAAGAATCCGCGCCCCTGCAACCGCCGGAAACGAATATTAACTCGTATTTTCCCTTGATTTCACTTATACAAAAATCTATATATTCCTTGGCTTCCCTATAATTCTCATAATTTCTACAACCTGCCACTACAACTCGCTTTTGCATAAAATCCCTCCACACAACATACTTTACTATCAAAGGATAGTAAAGTCAATACTACCATTTGATAGTACATATACTTAAAAAGAGGTGAGAGTATATGTACTATCGCAGATTAAAGGATTTAAGAGAAGACCACGATTTAGTTCAAAAAGAAGTTGCTTCAATTTTAGGTATAGACCAACGAGTTTATAGTAATTACGAATTAGGCAAGAGAGAAATTCCTGTTAGATATGTAATTAAACTTGCAAAATTCTATAAAGTTTCAACGGATTATATTCTAGGTTTAAGTGATAAATAAATAGAATTTAAAAAACGGAAAAATATGCGGCTTGAAAATTTTGATTACAATTCGCAAGGCGCATATTTTATAACCATATGCACCAAGGACAAGAAAAAACTTTTAGGATATATTGTAGGGGCAGGCGTCCTCGACTGCCCTAAAAACATATTATCACAACACGGAAAAATTGCAGATAAATATATCAAGCAATTAGACTCTTTTTATGATAATATTTCCGTAGATAAATATGTGATTATGCCAAACCATATTCACTTGTTAATTACTGTTTCAGAAAACGGGCAGTCGGGGACGCCTGCCCCTACAAAAGCCAATTCATCTGTTGCGAAATTTGTTTCTACTTTTAAAAGATTTGCAAATAAAGAATACGGTCATAACATCTGGCAAAGCAGATATTACGACCATATAATACGGAATCAAAATGATTTTGCTGATATTGGGAAATATATTGATGATAATCCGCATAAATGGTGCGAAGATGATTTGTATTCAGAATAAACCAAAACGGAATGGCGTTTGCCATCCCGTTTTTATATTTTAAAATGGAACACAAATTTTGCATAAAAGTAATAAATTCCTTGTAAAACATTAAATATTAATTTATAATATTTATGAACTAAATTTACGGAGGAAGTTATGAGTTTTATTAATGATGATTTTTTGCTCTCAAACGAAACAGCGAAAAAGCTTTACCACAATTACGCTAAAAAAATGCCTATTATCGACTATCACTGCCATATTAACCCCCGTGAGATAGCCGAAAACCATAAATTTAAAAGCATTACTGAAATCTGGCTTGGAGGCGACCATTATAAGTGGCGTACTATCCGTTCAAACGGCGTAGACGAAAGTGAAATTACGGGAGATGCTGATGATTTAACCAAATTTTCTCATTTTGCCGAGGTTATGCCAAAGCTTATCGGTAATCCAATGTATCATTGGTCGCACCTTGAACTTATGCGCTATTTTGGTTTTGAGGGTACCCTCTCTAGCGATAATGCCAAAGAGGTTTTTGACCTTTGCAACGAAAAACTCAGAGAAGACGATATGTCGGTTTTAAATATAATTAAAAATTCTAATGTTGCTATGATAGGCACCACCGATGACCCTATTGATGACCTTCGTTACCATAAGGAAATTGCCGAAAAGGGTGAGTGTGCTGCCAAGGTTCTTCCCTCTTTCCGTCCCGACAAAGCAGTTAATATTGATAAAGCGGGTTTTGCTGATTATATAAAGAAATTAGGCGAAACTGCTAATATGAAACTTACAAGTGTAGCAGAGGTTTGCGCCGCTCTCGCCCGTCGCCTTGATTATTTCTGCGAGTTGGGTTGCCGCGCCACCGACCACGGAATTGACTATATGATTTATGAATTGGCCGATGAAAAAGAGGTTAATAAAATCTTCAAAAAAGCAATGAGCGGAAAAGAAGTTACCCAACTCGAAGCAGATAAATACAAGACCTTCGTGCTATTGTTCCTCGGCCGTGAATATGCAAAGCGTGATATCGTAATGCAACTGCATTACGGCGTTCAGAGAAATACAAACACCAATAAATTCGAGTCCCTCGGCGCAGATACGGGATTTGATTGTATTTCTACCAAAGAGTGCTGTTTTGCTCTTACAGGATTTTTAAATGCCCTCGACCGCGACGGGCTTTTACCCAAAACTATTATTTATTCTTTAAATCCCCACGATAATGAACTTATCGGCACAGTACTCGGTTGCTTCCAAGGTACCGAAGCCGCAGGTAAGATTCAGCACGGCTCGGCTTGGTGGTTTAACGATACCAAATCAGGTATGGAAACCCAACTTAAATCCCTCGCTAATCTTTCGGTTCTTGGTAACTTTATCGGTATGCTTACCGATTCCAGAAGTTTCCTTTCCTACACACGCCACGAGTATTTTAGAAGAATTCTCTGTAATCTTATCGGCATATGGGTTGAAAACGGCGAGTACCCCGATGATGAAAAACTCCTCGGCAAACTGGTAGAGGATATCTGCTACAATAACGCCGCAAAATATTTTGAACTTGAGTGATTAACAATGAATTATATATTAGCCTCGGCTTCACCCAGAAGGCAGGAACTTTTAGAAAAAATTGTACCCCAGTATGATTGTATTCCTGCAGATATTGATGAAACAATCCCTGAAAATATTAGCGCTCTTGACGCCCCCGCCTTTTTGAGTCTTAAAAAAGCAAGACATATTGCCAAAAGTAATCCCGAAGCTGTAGTTATAGGGGCAGATACCTGCGTAATTTTAGGAGATAAAATTCTAGGTAAACCTTCTTCTCGCGAGGATGCATTTAATATGCTAAGGGCTCTTTCGGGTAAAACCCACTTGGTTATTACAGGTTGCGCCATAGTTAAGGGCGAAAAAGAGATTTCATTTAGCGAGATAACCGAGGTTGAATTTTACCCCCTTACCGATAAGGAAATTCACGACTATATAGCCACAGGCGAATGCGATGATAAAGCGGGTGCCTACGGAATTCAAGGGGGCGGCGCGTTGCTTGTTAAAGGAATTCACGGTGACTACTTTAATGTGGTCGGCCTCCCCGTTGCCCGACTTTCCAGAGAACTTAAAAATTTTATTTAAGGGTTTTCGACTGTGGTATGATTGTGCTACAATAACAACAAAATCTTCCAAAGCGCCCCTTGCCCAAAGGGGAGAGGGCCGCGCGTAGCGTGGCGAGGGGATAAAAATACGGGGTGATATGGCACGGAACGAAAACACAATACAAATTTAACAGGAAATGCAAAAACATTGCGCAAGAATATGACCAAAGAAGAACGACATTTATGGTATGACTTTTTGCGTTCATATCCTATTCGGTTTTTGCGACAAAAGGTTATAGACAATTATATTGTTGATTTCTATTGTCACGAAGTAAAACTTATAATCGAACTTGATGGCTCACAGCATTACGAGGAAAAGGGATTATTAAAAGATAAAATCAGAACAGAAAAAATAGAAAGCAGAAACTTGACAGTAATTCGTATACCAAATAATGAAGTCAATACGAACTTTAGAGGGGTTTGTGAATATATTGATTTGTTTGTCAAAGAATCCCTCCACCAACCTAACGGTTGGTCCCCCTCCTGACCGGAGCCCGTACCCTCTGTCACTCCGTGACATCTCCCTACACCGTAGGGAGTCACCCTTTAGGCAAGGGAGGCTAATTTGTCCTTTCTCCTAAATAAAACTCTGAAATTCCTTTTGTAACCCCAAATATAAAACCTTAATATAATAGAGTGACAGGAAGTGCAAATCTTCCTGTCACTATTTTTTGAGGTTTTGATATGGTATGAACAATAAAAAATCCTACGCTCAAAAGACCGTCCGTATCAGTACGGTTGGGCTTATAGGAAATTTGTTTTTAAGTATTTTAAAGTTTTTCGGTGGAATCGTATCCCACTGCGACGCTCTGATTAGTGACGGGGTACACTCCGCCGCAGATATTTTAGGTAACATAGTAGTAATTTTAGGACTTCGTCTTTCAGCCAAAGAGGGCAGAGGAAAATTTAGGTTTAACCGAGAAAAGAGCGAATATATTGCCTCAGCAATAATTGGTTTTTTCCTTCTTTTCACGGGAATTTTCATAGGCGTGTGCGCCGTTATTGATGTTGTTAACGGCGATTTTGGCGGTGCTGAAACCCCTACTCTTTTGGCTCTTATAATTGCCCTCGTTGCAATTTTGGTTAAAGAGTTTTTATTCCGTTTTACCCTTTTTTACGGCAAAAAATATAATTCAAAAGCCCTTCTTGCAGATGCTTACCATCACCGTACCGATGTGTTTTCTACTTTAGGCGCACTTATCGGCGTTTTGTTTTCCCGACTTGGTTTTCCCGTTATGGATAAGGTGGCAAGTGGGGTAATCTGCGTACTTATTACAAAAACCGCATTTGATATTTTAAAGGACGCTTTTAAGGAGATAACGGATAAGAGATATGAACTATAAGCGTCTTTGCCGACCCCTTAGCTATTCGCTTTGGGAATTTATATCTCATAACTTGCCGAAGGCAAGTATAACTAAAAAGGAACGGAAATCTCTTTCCGTTCCTTTTTGTTTTAATCTTCAAATTCATCCGAAAGAAGCATTAGCTGTTCTCTGATAGCGCCTTCAAAATTTCTTTCCTCGTAGGACTCGAAAAAGAGGCAACCTCTATTATTAAGGCATTGCGCCGATACACCTCAATAATCCTTTGGTGCGGAGGTAACGAACTATTTAACGGTTGGTCCGGAATGGATGACCAATCCCTTCCTCTTCGGCTGCTTAACAGTCTTTGCTACCGCCTGGACCCAAAACGCCCCTTCCTTATGACCTCGCCCCTTACAGGTATGGCTCACGGCGGTTATATTTTCCGCTATGAAGGTGTTAACGGCAATAAAGATGTTTTTGAAATTTTTAACAATGCCCATCAAACCGCCTACACCGAATTCGGTGTTCCAAGTCTTGCGGATGAGGAAAGTCTGAAAAAGATTATTCCCGAAAACGAGCTGTTCCCCATTGAGAAAACAGAATCCTGGATTTATCACCACGCCTTTGAGGCCTGGGGTAAGGAAAAATGGGCCTGTCTTTATATGTTAGAGCATTACTTCGGCAAACCTACCTGCCTAAAGGATATTTGTGAGCAGTCCTCATGGTTGCAGTGCTCAGGTTATCAATATATTTTCGAGGAAGCAAGAAGGCAGTGGCCCTACTGCTCCATGGCTATCAACTGGTGCTATGACGAGCCGTGGATAACTGCGGCGGGCAATTCACTTATCGCATATCCCTCAAAACCGACACCTGCCTATTATGCAGTTAAAAACGCTCTCCGTTCCAAAATTCCTACCGCCAAAATCGGTAAATTTGATTGGAAAAACGGAGAGATATTCAGGGCTGAGCTTTGGTATATAAACGATAGTCAGGAAGTAGCAGAGGACACTATTACCGCCTCTATTATAATAGGCGATAACGAATACGAACTTCTCACCTGGGATACGGGCGAAATAGCGGCAGATTCTAAAAAAATAGGCCCCTCAGTTAACTTTACTCTACCCGTTATATTCCACCAAAATAAACTGATTTTAAGACTTAAATCAAAATATTCTGATAGATGCAACGAATACAACCTTCTCTACCGTTGCACCGTTCCCCCACCAAAGACATTACAGCTTAATGTATAAACAAAGGTCGGAGCAAAAAGCTCCGACCTTTGTTGCAAAATCCCACATTGACTATTTAAGGTCTTGCTATATAATGTAATTAAGAGTATTTTCTCATTTATTTAGGCAAATAAGGAGACAGAAATAGTAAAATGAAAATTAAAGATTTTTTAAATAACCCTAAATTTTCATCACTTTCCCAGTTCATAAAATTCTGCCTTGTAGGTGTTTCTAATACCCTTATTTCCTACGGAATAGATATGCTGTGTTTTTATATCCTTTTTGCTTTTTGCGAATTCGAGAGTTTGATTTTCCTTTTAGCGAAAATGGGCGTAACCGCATCAAATAAAATAATTAAAGTTGTTTTTTCTTCGGCTTTGGCATTTTTTGTAAGTGTCATAAATTCCTACCTCTTAAATAACCGCTTTGTTTTTAAATCGGGAAATTCTACTTTAAAACAGCATTTAAAATCCTTTTTTAAGACTCTTCTTTCCTACGGAATCACAGGCCTTGTTATCTCCCCTCTTATTAAGTCTTGGCTTACGGGATTTACTGTTGTGAATTTTAAAATTCCCTATTCACTGGCAAGTTTTGGCACCCTTTTAGTTACAGTCCCCATAAATTTTATTCTCAATAAATTTTGGGCATTTAAAAACAAAAAACAAATTCTTTAAATATTTTCGGCAGACATTAGATGTCTGCCTGTTTTTTGTAATTTTTTTCGCAAATCTTGTAATTTTTCAGTTGCATATATATAATAGGTGTGCTATACTTAAGGTAGCTATAATTTTTAAAAAAGGGGATTTGAAAAAATGAAAAGAAATTTTACTAAAATCGCATCTCTCCTCCTATGCTTTTGCTTGATTATCTCCGGAATGATAATCACCACATCAGCAGAAACAACCGCGTATTACGAAAAGGTGACTGCGGCACCTGAAGATTGGTCAGGCGAATACCTTATTGTTTATGAAACCGGTAAGGTTGCATTCAATGGTGCTCTCGGCTCATTAGATGCAACTAGTAACACCATTCCTGTTACCATTAGTGATAACAAAATCGCAGCCACCGACGCATTAAAAGGAAGTTCTTTTACAATTGCTAAAAGCGGTTCTACTTATACCATTAAATCCGCAAGTGGATATTATGTTGGTAACACCAGCAATGCCAATGCATTAAAAGCCCATAAAACAACCACCTACGCTAACACATTTGCCCTTAAAAGCGCAGGAAACGAAATCGACATAGTTTCTTCCAATTCTTACCTTAGATACAATGCTACCAGCGGACAAACACGTTTCCGTTATTATAAATCCAGTTCTTATACCAATCAAAAAGCTATCCAACTGTATAAATATGTTGAGGTAACCACCGAAGAACCCGGTACCGGCGGTGAAGGCGGCGGTGAAACTCCCGACCCCGAAGTACCGGACGAGCCCGAAGTACCCGAAGTTCAGGACCCCACCCCTGGCACAGAATTAACTATCGAAGCTGCTGCGGCTCTTGGTCTTTCAAAAGAACACGATAATTATACCGAGGGAAGTTATTATGTTACCGGTATTGTTGTTAGCGTAGCCAACACAACCTATGGTAATATGACCATCAAGGATGCCAACGATGAAACCAAAACCCTTGATGTTTTCGGTACATATAGTGCAGATGGCTCTACCCGCTATGATGCTATGGAAATTAAGCCCGAAGCCGGTGACACCGTTAAACTTTACGGTATAATCGGTCAATATAACGGCACTGCTCAAATGAAGAATGCAAAACTTATCGAGCACGTTGATATTAATCCTCCCGTTGAGCCGGAACCCGATGTTCCCGGTGGTGACACTCCCCAAGAACCCACAGGCAACACCGCTACAATTACCTTTGATAACACGAGTAAGCGTACCGAGTTTTCAACAACTAAACAAGTTTGGGTTGAAAACGGTATTACTGTAACAAACAACAAGAGCAGTTCAACCTCACCTGTTGCCGACTATGCTAACCCCGTTCGTTTTTACAAAAACTCTCAACTTATCGTAGCGACATCTAAAAAAATTGCAAAAATTGAGTTTTTCGCCGACACCACAGGTTATGCGAATGATTTAAAATCAGCAATTGGCAATAAGGCGACTGTCAATGATAAAATAGTAACTTTTATTCCCGATGCCCCTGATACATCGTTTGAATTTACCCTTTCAGTTGGCAAGGTCTTTTTAGACAGCATCACCATTACTTACGAAGCTCCTGTTGCTGAAATGGGCAGTACAAGCGCTACCGTTGGCGCAAATCTTGGCATTCAGCAATCCATCACCTTAAAAACTGAGGATGCAGCAAACAAGACCTTAAAAATGGATTTCACCATTGGTGACAACACCACCACTGTTGACCCTGTAATAACCGATGGTAATTACACCTTCTCCTTCAATAATATCCCCGCTCACTTTATGACAGAAGAAATCACCGCTACCCTTTATGTGCAAGAAGGCGACGATAAAGTCGAGCAGGGCACCAATAAATACACAATTGCAGAATACGGAAAGGCTATCCTTGAAAGCGCTGATTACACTACCGAGGTTAAAAAATTCGTTGCTAATATGCTTACCTACGGCGCTGCCGCTCAGAAGAAGGCAAATCATAATACCGATAATCTTGCTACTGCTGGTTTAGAAACTCTTATTTCACAGTTTGGCAGCAACGAAGCTCCTTCTGCAGATGATAAGATGAGCTTAAGCAAAACCGATTCTGATGTTCGTTTCTATAGCGCAAATGTTAAATTCAGCGATGTTAATAACTTAATTATCAAACTCAATGCTGAGCCTGGTAATCTTAAGCTTTTCGTTAACGGCGTAGAGAAAACCTTAAACGGTAAAGAATATATATCAGAAGATATCAAGGCTACCGACTACGCAACAAAGTTCACCTTTGAACTTAAAGATGGCGATACCGTTATTCAGACCCTGACTTACGGAATCAACTCTTATGCATATTCTATGTACAATAAAGCTTCTACTTCTACAGAAATGAAGAATCTTGCCAGCGCCCTTTATGCTTACGGCGTATCAGCAAGCAATCTTAAGTAATCAAGAAAGGGGATTAGAAAAATGAAAAAATTAAACAAACGCCCTTTCGAAGAGGCTCAGGCAGAAATAATTTCTATTAGTGTATCTGATATTGTTACCGCAAGTTCTGACTTTATCGGTGATGAAGATATACTTGAAGATGACGCTGAGTAAATATAATGTTTAAAGATTATATTTTAAAAATTTTGGTTTTAACCCTCTTGCTTATCTCCATTATATCCCTTGCCGCTTGCGGAAAAAATACCGATTATGACGAGTATACCGATTCGGATATTGAAGAAACTTTATCGGAAACCGTTGATACGGCTTCTGACGAGGTAACGGGCGAAACCGAGGGTACCGAACTCGAGGAAGATGTTTTTGAAACTCCCGATTCAGAGGATAAGGGCGGTGTTACTGCAACACCTTCAAACTCTGGTACGGGCGAAAGTTCAAAGGTGACCGCATCATCAGATAGTGAATCTAAAGATAGCATATCGAGTGAAAGCAAACCCGAAAATGAAGATAGCGAAAGCACTTCTTCTAAAATCGGCGCAGAGGTTACCGAGGACGGCACAATAATCCTTCCTCCAATATATTTGGATTAAAGTAAAACCGCGTGGCTTTCACCACGCGGTTTTTTAGTTGAGAATTATGAATTTGACAATATTTTTAAATTATTATATAATATCCCCGTTATATTTTTTAAAAGGAGATAATATATGAAGGTATTGCGATTTATAAAGAAAAACACTGTTTTTCTGATTGCTTTTCTTGCGGCTTGTGTAACCGCGTTTTTCGTTCCCCCGGATAAAGAATATCTCGGCTATTTTGACTGGCGCACCCTTTCCTGCCTTTTTATTACCTTAGCGGTAGTTTGCGCCCTTAAAAACATTAAGTTTTTCACCATTGTTGCGAGAAAACTTGTAATGACGGTAAAAAATCTTCGAGCCCTTTTTCTCCTTCTTATCGTTATAACCTTCATCGGCTCAATGATTATCGCCAACGATATGGCGCTTATCACCTTTCTGCCCCTTGGTTATTTTGCCTTATCGGTTATAAAACAGGAAAAATATATGGCGTACCTCTTTGTGCTTCAAAACATTTCTGCAAACTTAGGCGGTATGCTTACGCCCTTCGGAAATCCGCAAAACCTCTATTTATATTCATATTTTAATATTCCCACGGGAGAATTTATGCTAATTATGCTCCCCTCCTTTTTACTTGCCATAACGCTTTTAGCGGTGGCTTGTATCCCTATAAAACCCATAAAATTCACCATAAACGAAGAATTTGGCGAAAAATTAAATATAAGAAAAACTGTTCTCTACATAATTTTATTTTTAATATCAATTCTTATCGTTTTCAGAATCGTACCTTTCGTTTTAGGACTTATACTCATCCCTTTGATTCTCTTTTTCACCGACCGCGATTCACTTTTTATGGTGGATTATGCCCTACTTGGCACCTTCTTCTTTTTCTTTGTTTTTGCGGGCAATATGGCGAGAATTCCTGCGGTCAATGACCTTCTATCAAATCTGCTTTCAAAGGACACTCTTCTGGTTTCGGTTCTTTCCTGCCAATTTATGAGTAATGTGCCCTCGGCAATTCTCCTATCCCGCTTCACCGCCGACTATCCCGCTCTCCTTTTGGGCGTTAATATCGGAGGCACAGGTACCCTTATCGCATCTTTGGCAAGTCTAATCACCTTCAGCGAATTTAAACTTCTCCACCCTGAAAAGACCAAGAACTACCTCATCCTTTTCACCGCTTTAAACCTAGCGTTCCTATTAATTATGACCTTCGCGGCAAAATTTTTGTTTTAAACCGAATATATAAAATAAAAAAGCGGAGTGAAAATTCACTCCGCTGTTAAATTTAAGGCATTTTCAAGCCGTATGTACACAATATTTAATAATTTCCTTATAAACTTCTCTATTCGTTCTGATAACTTATCGATTTTTATGAGTTTAAAAATTAACATTCTTATTTTATCCATTAATATGCATGTAAGAAAAATTGCTATAACACATCCAATTATAGATAAGGTTAACAGCACAAAACTAAAGTCTCCAATAAAGCTATGTATTTTTGATATTAAATATTCCCTAACTAAAGTATTATCATGTATCAAATAAACCGAAAAAGCGGAAGTGGCAAAAAATGAAATTATATATGAAAATATAGGCCGACAGTATATTTTTGATGACAAACATAATAATGCTATTGCCATTAAAACTATTGTTGGAGACACATAATTTACAAGTTTACCACTATGACTTACTAAAAATGGGATATTAGAAAAATGCAATATGATTTTTGAAATCCAAGTTATTATAAATGCGGATAATAAAATAACTAACCATATTTTTTTTGAGAACAACTTACTGAAATTATATTTCTTAATTATTGCACCTAGTAGGTATATCAAAACAAACCATATCACGCTATATCCACCAATAAATGAAAAGGAATCATAAACGGTGGAGATAATGCTAAACAAAGAAAAAACAGCCAAATAAACAAAAGCATGTTTAAAGTTTGATTTGTATACAAGTAGGTTTAACATTGGAGATAAGAGGAAAAGTCCAACATAAGCCGTAAAAAACCAATATTTTTTTAGAATTATCGGAAAGAAACTTTTTACAAGTTCTTTTAATCCTAGCGTTTCAGGACCGAAGAACTTGAAAATCAAAAACAACGAAACACTATAAAAAGCAACAGTAAATGCTAGGGTTAACAAATTTTTTATTTTAGGAAAAATCTTTTCTTCTTTGTATCCAATATAACCAGAAATAAGAACAAAACAATTCACTGCAGGATAAGCCATTATTTCAATAAACCAAACCATCGAGAAATTTACAGGTGAAAGGTCTAAACTTAAAATTCCGCCATGCCCTAAAACGTGTAAAAAAACAACACCGAGCATAGAAATTATTCGTAACAAATCAATACCGTAATTACGAGAAAATTTATTCATATGTTTTCCTCCATATAAAATCACAATCACATTATAAATCAAAACAACCACAAAGTAAAGAGTCACTGTATAAATCTCCACCATTTACAAATACTAACATCTCGATTTAAAATTAAAGGAGAATTTATATATGAAAGCAACAGGGGCGCAAGGCGGAGCCTTGCGAATTAATAATGAATAGTGAATAATGAATAATTTCGGTGTGCCTTCGGCACGATATATATAATGTCGGCAAAGCCGGCACATTAATTATTCAATATTCATCATTCATTTTTCATTATTCATTAATTTAACGAAAGAGGAGTTAATATATTATGAAAGCAACAGGTATTGTGAGAAGAATAGACGATTTGGGAAGGGTGGTTATACCTAAAGAGATTCGCCGTACCCTTAAAATCCGCGAAGGTGATCCGCTGGAAATATTTACCGAGGCATCGGGCGAGGTTGTGTTTAAAAAATATTCGCCTATGGGTGAACTTGCTGAGTTTGCGGGTGGTATTGCCGAGGCGATTTGCGGCGATGTTAATTTTCCCGTTATCATCTGCGACCGCGACCACTGTATTGCTGCGGCGGGAATCTCCAAAAAAGAGGTTTTGGGACGCGGCGTTACACCGCTTTTAGAGGATATTATGGAAAACCGCAAGTGCTATTTTGCTAAAGATAAGACTTCCCCTGCTCTTGAAGGGCTTGATAGAGATTTATGTGTGGCTTGTCCTATAACGGCGGCGGGTGATGTTAGCGGCGCGGTGGTACTTCTTTCGGGAGAGGGGCTCGGCGCGGCTACAGAAACCGAAATTAAAATTGTTTCGGTTGCCGCAAGATTTTTAGGTGGACAGACGATGTAAAAAAACGGGGCGTTGTGGACATCGCCCCCTACAATTATATAAAAAAAGCAAGGTTGAGTTTTCAACCTTGCTTTCTTTTTTGTTCAAAAAACTTTGTTATTAAATTTTTACATTCTTCCTCGAAAATTCCGCCGTATATTTCGGGCTTTGAGCCGAGGGGCAGATTTGTAAGGTTGGCAACGCTATCCATACAGCCCGCCTTCAAGTCGTAAGCGCCAAAAACCACGGTAGAAATTCGTGCGTTTATGATTGCGCCTGTGCACATAACACAAGGTTCTAGTGTAACATACAATTCACATCCGTCAAGGCGCCAATCGCCTAGCACTCTCGCGGCATCCTCTATTGCTACACACTCCGCATGGGCGATGGGGTTTTGCTTAAACTCCCTTTGGTTATATCCTTCGCCGATAATTTTATTATCCTTAACCACCACGGCGCCAACAGGTACCTCGCCTAGATACTGAGCTCTTTTAGCAAGCTCTATAGCTCTTTTCATAAATTCACTATTCATACTCTTAAAACTCTATAAAATATAAACATGCTTCCAGAACAAATAAAACTGTTGCGACTATTACCGCGGGAGTTTTTGCAAACCACAAAAGTTTTTCTTTCAATGTGGATTTACACTCTTCTGTTTCGTTTGTTTCTTTTAACTCATATTCTTCCTCGCCTTTTTTATCAAGTAAGGCAACACCTACTACTGATGCTAACATACAAAGCACTAAAAATACGGTATAGAGGGTATTGGTAATTTCGTCACCGATTATATCCCCTGCATAATCCACCACCACAGAGGCAAAATTATTTACGCCGTGGATAAGGATAGCAACCCACAAGGAGCCGGTTTTAATTCGGATAACACCCAACACCAGTCCCACCAAAAAGGCAAAGGGAATCTGCATAAAATTGCCGTGGATAAGACCGAAAATTGCTGAAGAAATGAGAAGCGCAAAGGTTGTGCCGCCCTTTTTTTCGGCGATACCGAACATAATTCCTCTGCAACCGAATTCCTCCATCAAGGCGGGGACAACGGCGGTGGAAATAACCGCCAATAAAAATCCGAAAATTCCTTCCGCATTCTCACTTTCGGGCAAATCATAACTAAATCCCATACTTTCAAATATGGTAGCGGCTTTTGAAACCGCAATTTGTGCAAAGGCACAAAAACCGAGGCCGAAAAGGAAATAAGGAAGCCTTGTTCCCTCTCGGCTCTTAGTGAGAGGCACCAACTCTGCTATTTTGTATTTATTAACCTTTGCAGCGACTAAAAACGGCAGGGTGAACATACAAATAGTCATCAGAATCTGCATCAAATTATTTACAGCAGGGTCTGATAAAACGGTGGTTAAATCCACTCCGAAAGATGCGGCAAAGCCGATAACAAAGCCGTAAATCAAGGAATAGCCCATAACGAGCGCCCAAACAACTATGCTTGTTACGCCTATTATTTTTCCGCAACTTCTTATATTTTCATAATCATCATAGGTTTCCTCAGTAACGCCATTTGGCAGAGGCTTGTAGTATCTGAAACCCTTAGAATTTTTTCTTAAAATTTCCAATACATCTTTTATTTCTTCCTCAGTATACTCGGTTTCTTCTTCGGGTATAAACACCTGCGCCCCGTCGGTTTTTTCTTCCGACGGGGTGGGGTTTTCATTTATTTGGTTTTCGGGACTCTGTTTTTTTGGAGTTTCTTCTAAAAACTCTTCCCTTAATTCATCATTGGTCATTTAAGGTTTCCTTTATTCCTCAGTTTCGGGGGTTTCTTCCTCTATTATCTCTTCTTCCTCGATGATTTCGGGCTCAACAGCGCCTGCATCCGCATCGGCGGCTTCAGGGGTCTCGTTTACCTCGGCTTCATCGTGTTCGGCGATAGCAACGGAAAGAATCTTTTCGCCTTCGGCAACCCTCATTATTCTAACGCCTTTTGCGGGGCGTGAGAATTCAGAAATTGCGCCTGCGAAAATTCTTATTATAATACCGTTAGAGGCTATCATGATAACATCGTCATTGTCGGTAACAGGAATGGTAGCGGCAACAGCGCCGTATTTTTCGGTGCGGTAGTTGGTAATACCCTTACCGCCACGGGACTGCAGACGGTAATCGCCAATGGGGCTAATTCTTCCGTAGCCTGTTTCGGTTACGGTGAGAAGGCGGGTATCGGCGTTACAGATAGCCATATCCACAACACTATCCCCTTCACGCATATTAATTGCCTTAACGCCACGAGCCGTTCTTCCCATGGCTCTGACATTGTTTTCGTCAAAACGAATGGACATACCTTTTCTGGTTGCGATGAAGATATTTTCGTCGCCCTTGGTCATTCTAACAAAACCGAGTTCATCATCTTCATCAATAGAAATAGCAATAATACCGCTCTTTCTTGTGTTTTTAAATTCAGAAAGACGGGTGCGCTTTATTATGCCCTTCTTTGTAACCATTGTTACAAATCTTTCGTTTTCGTCCTCTACGGTGCAAGGCATAATGATGGTAATCTTCTCGTCGGGCATCAAAGGAACGATATTTACAAGGTTAATACCCTTTGAAGTTCTGGAGCCCTCGGGAATTTCGTATGCCTTAATTCTATAAACACGGCCAAAGTTTGTAAACATCATAATACTATCGTGAGATGAGCATACAAACATATTTGAAACGGCATCTTCTTCTCTTGTAGTCATACCCGTAATACCCTTGCCGCCTCTATGCTGAACGGAATAGGTATCGGCGGGAAGACGCTTAATGTAGCCGTTATTGGTTTTGGTGATAACGCACTCTTCTTCGGGGATAAGGTCCTCAATATCAACCTCGCCGAGAACATCAGAAATTTCGGTGCGGCGGTCATCAGAGAACTTATCGCGAAGGTTAAGAGCTTCTGTTTTAACAATATCGAGAATTCTTGCGTGACTGCCGAGAATATCCTCACATTCTTTGATAAATGCAAGTTTTTCGGTGAGTTCATCAAGAATTTTCTGTTTTTCAAGACCAGCAAGTTTACCAAGCTGCATCTGAACAATAGCGGTGGTCTGAACATCGTCAAAACCAAAACGCTCGGTTAAGGCATCTTTACTTTCGGCGATGGTTTTGGAAGAACGTATAATATTTATAACCTCATCAATAAAGTCAAGGGCAACCTTCAAGGCCTCTAAAATATGGGCGCGCTCCTGAGCTTTTTTCTTATCAAATTCGGTTCTTCTTCTTATAATTTCACACTGGAAGTCTATGCTGTTTTGAAGCATTTCTTTAAGTGTTAAAATCTGGGGTTTTCCGTTTACAATAGCAAGTAAAATCGCGCCGAAGGTGGATTGAAGGGCTGTATATCTATAAATCTTATTGAGAACAACCTGCGCATTTGCATCCTTTTTAACATCTACAACGATTCGCATACCGCCGTCACGCTTAGATGAATAGTCAACAACATCATCAATGCCCTCAATTTTCTTTTCGGCTGCAAGGTCATAGATATGCTTAACTAAATCTTTTTTGCGAACTTTATAAGGAATTTCGGTTATAACAATTCTATATTTTCCGTTTTTGGTTTCCTCAATTTCGGCTTTACCGCGAACAACAATTTTACCTCTGCCTGTAGCATAGGCGGCTCTAATACCGCTTCTGCCCATAATGATGCCGCCCGTTGGGAAATCGGGTCCTTTGATATACTCGCAGAGTTCCGAGAGTTCAGCATCGGGGTTATCAATAAGGTGGCACATACCGTCAATAACCTCACCTAAATTATGAGGGGGAATTTCGGTTGCCATACCAACGGCGATACCACTAGAGCCGTTAACAAGAAGTTGAGGGAATCGAACGGGCAATACCTCGGGCTCGGTTAATCGGTCATCGTAGTTAGGCATCATATTAACAGTATCTTTCTTGATATCGTCAAGCATACTGTAGGAAAGGCGGTTCATTTTAGACTCGGTATAACGGTAGGCAGCGGCGGGATAACCGTCAATGTTACCGAAGTTTCCGTGTCCGTCTATAAGAGGATACCTAAGGGAGAAATCCTGAGCCATACGAACCATAGCGTCATAAACTGAAGCGTCACCGTGGGGATGGTAACGGCCAAGCACCGTACCAACGGTATCGGCGCATTTACGGTATTTACTGTCAGGAGTAAGTCCATTTTCAAACATTGTATAAAGAATTCTTCTGTGAACGGGTTTAAGTCCGTCACGCACATCGGGAAGAGCTCGGCCAACGAGTACCGACATTGAGTACTGAAGCATACTCTGTTTTACTTCATCGGTAATTTCCACGGGAACAATATTAGTTTCCTCGCTTTCAGGCCAATAAACCTTTTCTTGTTTTGCCATAATAATTTTCTCTCCTTTCCTTAAATATCCAAATCTGTCGCATAAATTGCGTTTTCTTCAATAAATTTTCTTCTGGGCTCTACCTCTTCACCCATCAAAACGGTGAAGGTTTCGTCAGCGAGAGCCGCATCTTCCATAGTTACGCGTAAAAATGTTCTTCTTTCGGGATCAAGGGTGGTTTCCCAAAGCTGCGAGGGGTCCATCTCACCAAGACCTTTATAGCGCTGAACATCTACGCCCTGTCCCAATTCCTCAACCTTTGCGGCCTTTTCTTCATCGGTAAAGACATCAAAGTGCTGTTTGCCCTTTGAAATTCTGAAAAGGGGCGGCTGAGCAAGATAAATATGACCTGTTTCAATAAGTTCGGGCATATATCTAAAGAAGAAGGTTAAAAGCAGTGTTCTGATATGGCTTCCGTCAACGTCGGCATCGGCCATAATAACGATTTTATCATAGCGAAGTTTATTTATATCAAAGTTTTCGCCGATACCCGTACCGAGAGCGGTAATAACAGGGGTAAGTTTATCGTTGCCGTAAACCTTGTCTTCCCTCGCCTTTTCAACATTAAGCATTTTACCCCAAAGAGGAAGTATTGCCTGATAGGTGGCATTTCTGCCTTCAACGGCGCTACCGCCTGCGCTATCTCCCTCGACAATGTAAATTTCGGTCTTTGTGGGGTCGTTTGAAATACAGTCGGTAAGTTTTTCGGGCATACGGGTTTTATTGCCGATACCCGATTTATTTCTTGATGCCTCGCGGGCCTTCTGAGCGGCCTCACGGGCATTGGAAGCGGCAATTGCCTTATCAATAACGATTTTAGAATCGGCGGGATTTTCTTCGAGATATTTATAAAGCTGGTCATTAACTATATCTCTTACAAGTTGTCCAATAGATGTATTACCGAGTTTTGCTTTGGTCTGGGATTCAAACTGAGCATCGGAAAGTTTAACCGAAACAACGGCTACAAGACCTTCCATAATATCGTCACCCTTAAGGTTATCGTTAGATTCCTTAAGTTTCTTAAAATCATGGGCGTATTTATTTACAACTCTTGTAACGGTCTGTCTGAAGGCTTGTTCGTGAGTACCGCCGTCAATCGTATGTAAAGTATTTGCAAAGGAAAGCACCTTATTATCGTATGCAGTTGACCACAAAAGCGCAATTTCTGCAGTTTCTTCCTTTTTGCTTCCCGAAAGATAGATAACGTCTTTAATCAAAGACTCCTTCTTCATACCCGCTAAAAGATATTCAACATAGGATTTAATACCGCCCTCAAAGCATAAATCGTCCTGACGGCCAAGTGTATCGGAATCTTCTCTTTTGTCGGTGAGAATTACTCTGATACCTGCATTAAGGAATGCCTGCTCTCTTAAACGGTTAAGAAGGATATCGTAATCATAGGTGGTGGTATCGGTAAAGATAGAGGGGTCGGGCTTAAAGGTAACGGTTGTACCTGTTTCATTGGTTTCACCTATTATTTCAAGGTCGGAAACGATATTACCCTTCTCATATCTTTGCTTATAAACATTTTTACCGTCCCTTACCTCAACCTCAAGCCAGTTAGAAAGGGCGTTAACAACCGAGGCGCCTACGCCGTGCAGACCGCCTGAAACCTTGTATCCGCCGCCGCCAAACTTACCGCCTGCGTGAAGAATGGTAAATACAACGGTAACGGTGGGAATACCCTTTTGGGGATTAATACCAACGGGTATACCGCGTCCGTTATCGGTTACTCTTATGATACCGTCATCAAGAATATCTACCTCAATTTTATCGCAGTAACCTGCAAGGGCTTCGTCTATAGAGTTATCCACTATTTCATACACTAAGTGGTGGAGACCTCTTTCGCCCGTTGAGCCGATATACATACCCGGTCTTTTTCTTACCGCTTCAAGACCTTCAAGTACCTGAATCGAACTTTCATCATAATTTTCGGTAACAGGTAAATTCATTTCGTTGCTCATTTTAAAACTCCTTAATTTTATACTTTAAGTTTTAATTTTTAACCGATATACCCAGAACGCTTTTGTAAAGTCGCCGTAGATAATTGGGATAAATAAACCTTTTGTTTTCCTTTTTCTTTTGAACATATAACAAAGGATTTAGGTAGGTCATAGCTTACGGTTATAACCTCTTTTTTCTTTTCACTTGTATTTAAATAATCCCTTGTTTTTTTAGAAACCGTTGTGTTATCCAGGTCAAAAATCCCGATAACCTCATCAGTTTTAACAAGCACTGCATTTCCAAGATGAAGATACATTATATTACCCTTCCTCCCGAAACTGTGAATATTTTGCCTTCTTTAAGACGCGCCGTGTTTGACGGGTCACAACAGGTTATAAACGACTGACAATCCTTTATGTGATTAAGAATATAATTCTGCCTTATAAGGTCAAGTTCACTCATAACATCATCAAGAAGGCATATAGGGTGTTCCCCCGTTATTTCCTTTATAACCTCTGCCTGAGAGAGTTTAAGGGTGAGCGCCACACTTCGCTTCTGTCCTTGAGAGCCGAAACTTCTCGCGTTTACTCCGTTTATCTTAAACTCAATATCATCACGGTGAGGTCCTACGGAAGTTACACAGGTAAACATATCTTCCTTCCGCTTTTCTTTTAGTTTATCCTCTAACATTATAGCAGGACAATTAGTGCCATACACCGACACAATATCTTCCCTACCGCCCGAAAGGCCGTTATATATTTTAGGAACATACTTATTAAGCATATCTATATATTTTTGGCGGTACTCGATTATTTTTTTGCCGCTAGCGGCTATTTCACTTTCAAAAACATCAAGCATAACTGCAACCGAGGCATCATATTTATAATCTTTTATAATTTGATTACGCTGGGTAACCGCGCGGGTATATTTTCTTAAAATTCCTATATAGTTTGGATATAGTTGACCTATAGCAATATCTAAAAACTTTCTTCGCTCACTGGGTCCCGCAGTAACTAAAGATAAATCAGAGGGTGAAAAAACAATAGCAATAAAGTTTCCTGCCATACCTGCTGGAGCCGAGAGTTTTTTATCGTTTAAAAATGCCGTTCTCTTTTCAGAAAACTCCATTTTTGCAGAGTTTCTGACTCCCTCAAAAATAAATTCTGTCTCGCAAATTCCCTTTTCTTCGCCAAATCTTATAAAGGCTGAATCTTTGGCGCCTCTGAAACTTTTAGCGCCCGTAAAGAGCCACAAGGCCTCTATTATATTTGTTTTTCCTTGGGCATTTTCACCGCAGATTACATTCATTCCCTCATCAAACTTTAAAGTAAGTTCTTCTATATTTCGGAAATTTTTTAAACTTAGTGAATTAACCTTCATTTTTAACTGTTACGGTAACTCCTTCAAACTCAAAGGTATCGCCATTTCTTAGTTTCTTACCTCTTTGTTCGCAAACTTGGCCGTTTACTAATACTTCGCCGTTTTGAATAACGATTTTAGCATGACCGCCTGTTGCAACCAATGATGCAAACTTTAAAGCGCTATCAAGACGGATAAAATCTTCTTTAATTAAAATAGTATCTGTCATTATTTCAACCTCATAGGCATTACAAGATATAAGAAATCCTTATTTTCTTCGTTTGCGGATGAAAGTGTAACGCCAAGATTTGGACCGTTAAACTTAAATATAATATCGCCCTGGTCACAAGCCTTTAAAGCATCTAATAAATATCTGCTGTTCATACCTATTTCAAAGGGCTCACCCTCGACTACTATATTTATTTTTTCGGTTGCTCTACCCATTGCGGTAGCGCAACTTATAACCATCTGCTCCTCGTTAAAAATGCATCTAACGGGTGTTGAGAAGGTATCGTTAATAAGAAGTGAAACTCTTTCAACGCTATTTATAATATCGGTGGAATTAATGGTAATCTTCTGTCTGTAATCAGCGGGGATAATCTTCTCGTAGTTTACAAACTCACCTTCAATAAGACGGGAAATAAATACATATCCGTCTATCTTCATAGAGAGAAGGCGTTTACCTACAGTAATTTCAATTTCTTCGCTTTCTTCGTTTATAAGCTTTGAGAATTCGTTAATACCCTTACCTGAGGCAATAAAATCAATATTTTCGGTTATATTAACCCTTTCTCGTCTTATAGCAAGACGATAACCGTCAATAGCGACAAACTGTAAAACTCCTTCCTTAACAGAGATATTGATACCTGTAAGGATAGGTCTGGTGCCTTCAACTGGAGCAACAGCAAAGATTGTACCCTTTACCATATTTATAAAGGTAGCACCGTCTAACTTAATTTTAGCTCCATCGGCAACAGAAGGCATTTCAGGAAAATCGGTGGCAGCCATACCCATAATATCAAAAACGGCCTCTCCGCTTCTGATATGGCACATAAGGCGCTCATCCGCCTCAATTTCTACTTGAGTTCCGTTCATTCTTCTGAGAATATCAGAAAGCAAACGAGCATTAATTACAATATCTCCTGCAGTTTCGCAGTTGCAGTAGATTTCCTTTTTCATTCCCATTTCAAGATTGTATGCCGCCATAGTAAGTTTACCCTGCTCTGCCGACATTAGTATACCTTCTAAAACGGGCATTGAGGTCTTAAGTCCTACAACTCTGCCAAGTTTAGAAACTGCATCAAGAAGTGCTAAACGCTCAACTGTGAATTTCATAAAAATTCCTCCGATTTTTTATATAAAGAATATAATTTTTTTATCAGTAATAATATATGCGGTTAAAAAGGTGGAAAAGCCCTATTTTTGTTTATATAAGCGGCTTTTCGTGTTTGATAAAATATTGGATAGGTTTTAATAACTTATCCTTTAATTTTTTAGATTAACACACAGTGGAAAAGTTAAGGGTTAATTAACATTAAAAGTGTTGATAACTTGTCCAAAATTTAAGAATTATTACTCTTTAAATTTTTAATAATATCTTCCACAAGCGCCTTCTCGTAGGGCTTATCGGAAATAAATTCTTCAACCTGCCTTACATTATAAAGAACGGTTGAATGGTCTTTACCAAAATTCTCGCCGATTTGTTTAAAGGATAGTCCCGTAGTTTCTCGGGCAATATACATTGCAACCTGTCTGGCTCTCGCAAGGGATGCTGTACGGCGGTTAGAAAGAATATCGTTTTCCGAAACATTATATGTATTAGCAACCTCGGAAATAATTGTTTCTATCTTAATTGGCTCGGGCTGAGAATCATTTATAACATCCTTAATAAAATTTTGCACAACCGCAATGGTGGGAATTTTATTTTGAATTGAAATATAGGCCTGAAGTTTTTTAACAATACCCTCTAACTGACGGGTATTAGATTTAACATTCTCCGCAATATGATAAACCAAATTATCTTCAATTTCTATGTTGCAGGATTTAGCCTTCTCTTTAATAATTCCAACTCTGGTTTCATAATCGGGATAAGAAATATCTGCGGTAAGACCTGCAGAAAGACGGGATTTAATTCTATCATCAAGGGTTTTAATTTCTTTTAAGGGACGGTCAAGAGTAACTACGATTTGTTTATTATTCTGATACAAGGTATTGAAGGTATTGAAGAATTCTTCTTGAGTTGCTTCTTTACCCGCAATAAAGTGAATATCATCAATTAAAAGAACATCTAAATCTCTGAATTTCTTATGAAAATCATTCATTGAAGACATACCAAGTTTACCTTCTTGAACTGCCACCATAAGTTGATTGGTGAAATCTTCACTTCTAACATAAGCAATTTTCTTATGGGGAAATAGTTTCTTCATTCTATTCTTTATGGCAAGCATAAGGTGGGTTTTACCAACGCCTGAGGGGCCATATAAAAGAAGGGGGTTATAAACTATTTCCTCTTTTTCAGCAACGGCTCTTGCAGCCGAAAGAGCAAATCTATTGGTAGAGCCTAATATAAAATTATCAAAGGTAAAAAAATCTTCAAAGGATAATCCTTCACTATGAAGTTCTGCCATAACCAGAGTATCATCATCAGAATCAAGAATAATGTGAGGCTTAAAAGGAATACCGAAAAATTTATTTATAACATCGGCTAAAAGAGGAGTATAGTTATCCTCAATAAAACCTCTCATATATTCATTATTAGCCGCAATAACGAAGGCGCCGTTATCAATTGTAATAGGATTTAAATCTTTAAAAAAACAGTTAAAAGTAACTTCGGGAACACGCTTTTTAATTTCTTCGCAAATACCTTCCCATATAGCATCAATGGAATTCTTATCTGACATATTTTACCTCCCATAATAATCTTTAAATATTATATATAATATAAATATATATACATTATAAAAAGTATATCATAAGTTATCCACTTTTTCAACTAAAAAATGCTTAAAAAACAAAAAAGACGGAAGAAAAAATCTTCCGTCTGAAATTATTAAATTTTAATTACATTGCCGCTACATTTTCCACGATTTTTGAATACATAATTGTATAACCAAAAGAGGATTTATAATTTTTAACAAATAAGGTTTCACATATAAGGATTTCCTCACTGTTATCGTGGGGGTTAACCTTAATTTTTGAGGTTACAGAGAAGGAATTATCCTCATTTTCAGTCATTTTAAGAATTTCGTGCTTGTAAACTGTAAAACCACGGGGAAGGATAAAAATGTAACCTTCCTTCTGGGGAAAATCTGCGTTGATTTCTGTGAGTTCACCCAGTTCTGTGCCGAACATATTGAGAACATATTCTTTAACATATTCTTCTTTGATGAAATCTTCATCTTCTGCATCCCTTAAATGTAAAAGCGCGGACATAGAATCATTTATCATGGATTCTATATTATAAAAACTCTCGCCGTAAACATAATTATGATTAAGCATATTAAGAAAACGGGTTTTTAAAATACCTTCGGATATATCGCCCTGACTATCTGCCGCAGCAACGGGATTAGTTTCTAAAGGAGAGGAAAGCATAATACAAGAAAAACAAACGCATATAACTAAAAGCGCCGCTAAAAACTTCTTTTTCATATATTTCTCTCCTTTCTTAAATCTCTAATATAATTATACTCACAAAATAAAAAAAAACGAGGAACAATTTAGTTACAATTAGGTGTCAGATTTGTTACTATTTTGGATTCTGTATAGTTATTATATATATTATTTTTTCGTGAATTTTGTCTATCTTTGACAAAACGGGTTATTTTAGGACATATATCCAAAATAATTTAACTGCTTTTGTAAAAAATTAGTTGTAATTACTAAAAATATATGTTATACTTTGAGAGTAACCACTTTTATACAATAAAGTGTCATATATAGAATAAGGAGTGTATCATCTTGAAAAATTATCCTGCAGAAAAAATTAAAAATATTGCATTTTTAGGTCACGGCGGGTCCGGTAAGACCACTCTTGCTGATGCAGTGTTATTTTACGGAAAGGCAGCCGATAGAATAGGCAAAACTCAAGATGGCACAGCCCTTTTGGATTTTGACCCCGAAGAGAAAAAGAGAGGCACTTCTGTTTCTACCTCAATATTTGCTTTAGAACTTAATGATTATAAGGTAAATGTAATCGATGCCCCAGGTCAGTTTGACTTTGCAGGTGGTATCTGCGAGGCTCTTGCCGCCGCAGATAGCGCAGTTATCACAATTTCGGGTAAATCAGGTTTGACCGTTGGTGCAAAACAAGCCTATGATAAAGCCAAAGCCGAAGGAAAGGCAGTTGCCTTCTTCGTTGGTAAACTTGATTCCTCTCATGCTCATTTTTATAGAGTAATTTCTGCCTTAGTTGCTAACTACGGCGCTGTTGTTTGCCCTGTTGTTGTGCCTTACATAGAAGATGAAGCCGTTAAGTGCTATGTAAACCTTATTGAAAATAAGGCTTATGCATTTGACGGTATCACCGCAAAAGAATTCAGAATGCCTGTAAGCACCGAAATTGACCAAATGAGAGATATGCTTTTAGAGGCTGTTGCTTCCGCAGATGAAGAACTTATGGAAAAATACTTCGGCGGTGAAGAATTTACCCACGATGAATTGGTTGGAGGTCTTAAAAAAGGCGTATTATCAGGTGATATTTGCCCCGTTTACTGCGGCGTTCAGCAAAACGGTGATGCCGTAAGTTTATTTGCTGACAGTATCTGCGAAATTATGCCTTCCGCTGCCGATAAAGGATATAAAGAGGATGGCGAAAACGCTTTACAGATATTTAAAACCATTGCCGACCCCTTTGTTGGTAAACTTTCCTACTTCAAGGTTATTTCGGGCAAAATTACCCCCGATATCCGCCTTAAAAATGCAAGAAACGGCGAGGAAGAGCGTCTTTCTAAAATTATGTGGGTAAAGGGCGGAAAACAGGAGGATGCGGCCGAAATTAAAGCCGGTGATATCGGCTCTGTTTCAAAACTTTCCAGCGCTCTAACTGGCGATACACTATCAGCATCCGGTAGCGTTAAGGGTGAAGAAATCAACTTCCCTGCCCCCAACCTTTCGGTTGCAGTTTATCCAAAGAATAAGGGTGATGAGGAGAAGATTACCTCAGGTCTTAACCGTCTTACAGAAGAAGACCCCACTATTATTCTTAAAGCCGATAAGGAAACCAAAGAGCAAATTTTATGGGCTTTGGGTGAGCAGCATATAGATGTTATCATATCCCGTTTAAAGACCAAGTTTGGTACCGATGTTGAACTGAAAAAACCAAAGATTGCTTATAGAGAAACAATCAGAAAGCCTGTTAAGGCTCAAGGTAAACATAAAAAGCAATCGGGCGGACACGGTCAGTTCGGTGATGTTTGGATTGAATTTGAGCCTTGCGACAGCGAGGAACTAATCTTCGAAGAAAAGGTATTCGGCGGTGCAGTTCCAAAGAACTTCTTCCCTGCCGTTGAAAAAGGACTGAAGGATAGTACTGCAAAAGGTGTTCTTGCAGGTTACCCCATGGTTGGTATTAAGGCAACTTTGGTAGACGGTTCTTACCACCCCGTTGATTCCTCCGAAATGGCGTTTAAGACCGCCGCTTCTATTGCATTTAAAGAGGGTATTTCTAAGGCAAATCCCGTTTTGATGGAGCCTATCGGCACTTTAAAGGTTTTAGTTCCTGATGATATGCTTGGTGATGTTATCGGTGATATCAATAAGCGCCGCGGCAGAATTATCGGTATGAATCCCGCGTCTAATAAGATGCAAGAGGTCATAGGCGAAGTACCTATGGGCGAAATGTCAGATTTCTCTACCGCAATGCGTTCTATAACTCAGGGTACAGCCACCTTCACACTCAAATTTGAGAGATATGAAGATGTACCTGCAAATATCGCTCAAAAAATCATCGAAGAAGCAAACAGAGAATAAATAACTAATATAAAATGAGAGATGGCAAAGAAATTTGCCATCTCCTTTTTGTAAATTTTTTAAAAAAGTTGTAAAAAAATATTGTGTATTATATCATTTTATTGTATAATATCTGTTGTTGATTTTTTAATCTAACCGCAGAAAGAGGTTTAAAAATATGGAAAGAAAAGTTGGTACTACATCAAGAGGTATCAGATGCCCAATTTTCCGAGAAGGTGATAATCTTTCGGAAATGGTGGTAGATAGCGTTTTATCCGCCGCAGAGAGCGAGGGCTTCAAAATTGCCGACCGCGATGTTGTTGCAATTACTGAATCGGTTGTAGCAAGAGTTCAGGGTAACTATGCTTCTGTTGATGCTATTGCCGAAGATGTTAAAAACAAACTGGGTGGCGAAACCATAGGCGTTATCTTCCCTATCCTTTCCAGAAACCGCTTTGCTATCTGTCTTCGCGGTATTGCCAAGGGCGCTAAAAAGGTAGTTTTAATGTTAAGTTATCCCTCTGATGAAGTTGGAAATGAACTGGTTTCTCTGGATAAACTTGATGAAGCAGGTGTTAATCCTTATAGCGATGTTTTAACTGAAGAAAAATACCGTGAACTTTTCGGTGTTAACCGTCATCCTTTTACCCTTGTTGATTATGTTGAGTATTACGGTAACCTTATCCGTGAAAGCGGCGCAGAGGCAGAAATTATCTTTGCTAACGACCCAAGAGTAATTTTAAATTATACTAAAAATGTTCTTACTTGCGATATTCATACAAGAGCAAGAACAAAGCGTCTTTTAAAAGCCGCAGGAGTAGAAAAACTTTGCGGTCTTGATGATATTCTTTCTTCGTCGGTAAAAGGTAGCGGATACAATGAGAAATTCGGTCTTCTCGGCTCAAATAAATCCACCGAAGATACCATTAAGCTATTCCCCAGAGATTGTAACGATTTAGTTCTTGAAATACAAAAGAAAATGCTTGAAAAAACAGGTAAATGTGTTGAGGTTATGGTTTACGGAGACGGCGCATTTAAAGACCCGGTAGGAAAAATTTGGGAACTTGCAGACCCCAGCGTTTCTGTTGCCCATACCAAAGGCTTAGAAGGTACTCCCAACGAACTTAAACTTAAGTATCTTGCGGATAACGATTTTGCCGACCTTTCAGGCGAGGCGCTTAAAAAGGCCATAGAGGAAAAAATTAAGGCCAAGAGCAGTGACCTTTCAGGTCAGATGGCTTCTCAGGGCACAACTCCTCGCCGCCTTACCGACCTTATCGGCTCACTTTGTGACCTGACAAGCGGCTCAGGCGATAAAGGCACCCCCGTCATTCTCGTTCAAGGATATTTTGATAACTATACTAATTAATATAAAAACCCGCCTTTTATAAGGCGGGTTTTTAGTTATAAGGCGGGTTTTCCCCGTCTTTTTTATCTTCCAAAAAGATAATCAAGAGAAACATTCAAAATTTTAGAAATAGCATCGAGTTCAATATCGGTAATAGCTCTGTGACCGTTTTCAATGCGGGATATAGAGCCGCGGCAGGTATAAACCGCTAAAAGCTCCATTTTTTCGGATAACTGCTTTTGACTATAACCTTTCTTTTCTCTCGCCTCTTTTATGCGGCTACCGGTTATATTTAAATTCTCACCATCAATTATTCGTTTCATATTTCTTCCTCTTTTTGTCTTGATTTAGGACAAAATTAGTGTATACTATAAATATCAAAACTATGTCCTATAAATAGGACAAGGAGGAATAAAATGAAATCGGTGGTGTTTATAGGACACGATGATTGCTACGGCGTTAACTACGACGCGCTAAAAGAAAAGATAGAAGAATGTATAAAAAACGGCGCAAAATATTTCTACAGCGGTGGTTATGGCGGATTTGATAGATTAACTGCTACCTTGATTTATAAATTTAAAGATAAATATAAGGATATTAAAAACTATCTAATAATTCCTTATCAACAATTTACGGTTTTTGATAAGGCGCTTTTTGATGAAATAGTATTTCCTGAAATATTGCTAAATTGCCATTTTAAAGGTGCCATCGTAAAGCGAAATCGTTTTATGGTAGATGAATGCGATACGGCAATTTGTTTTATAAATCACGGTTGGGGGAACGCGGTAAAAACATATGAATATGCAGTAAGAAAAAAACTGAATATAATCAATCTTGGAAAACACAATATATAAGGTCGCTTAAAAAGCGGCCTATTTTTTATTTTATCACATCCTTTATATCGTCCACCGTCACCGTTTTGGTTAAAAAGAGATATAAAAAATATGCAAATCCGCTTAACATAACCAAAAGTATTATGTAAACTAAATTTGATAATCCGAGTGGTCGCAAAACTGTATCTATAAATAGCGTAAAAGCAAATGCAAACGCAAGTGGCATAAAAATTTGTTTTATAAATTTGAGGCGTGCGCCGCTTATTTTTATAAGCCTACCCACATGAAGAAAACAGGTATAAATATTAGAGAAATACATTATGCCGATAAAACCCAAAAGACCTCTGCTTTTTAAAATTAAAAGAATTAAAACTATCCGCATAGCCGAATCGGTTACCGAGGTTATGAAGGTGAAATTTTGTTGGTCAAGTCCCTTTAAAATGCCGTCTGAAATGCTATCAAGATACATTAAGGGGATTAAAGGGGCTAAGAGGCGCAGGAGAATTCCCACATCGTTATCCTTATAAAAAAGCAGTCCCAATTCTCTGCCGCCCACGAAGAAAATTGCCGAGAAAATAAAGGAAATAAGCGATGTAAGCTGTAAAATTCGGGCGGTGCCGTATTTAACAAGTCCCCGTCGTCCTCTGGCTATACTCTCTGACATTTCAGGAATAAGAAGGGTAGAAAGGGCATTTAAAAGGGTAGAAGGAAAAAACAAAAGAGGAAGAGCCATCCCTTTAATCATACCGAACTGCGAAAGGGCGGTGCTTGATGAGCCGCCAAAGTGTGATAAGGTTTTCGGAACTAAAATGTTTTCCACAGTCCGCAAAAAAGAATTAAGATATCTGCCAGAGGTTATAGGTAGGGCGATTCGGATTATGTTTCTTGTGATTGCGGTATTAAAGGTAGTTTGTTTCAAGTTTATAAGTCTTTTTGTATCCTTAAGATACATAAGCCATAGAATAAAAAGAGCAAAGCCTTCGGCTACCGTATCGCCGAGTAAAACGGCGGCGCACGTGAAAGCAAGACCTCTGCCCTCAAAAAGTTTTATGTAAACCAAAATAACGCCTATTCTAACCGCCTGTTCAAGTAGCTGCGATATAGCGCCTTGTGATGCTTTTCTCCGCGCAAAAAAGTATCCTTTGATTACCGAAGAAATCGCCATAAAAGGAAGTGAAAAAGAAAGAATTTTGATAGCGACTGTGGCTCTGCTGTCACCAAGCAGTGTTCCCGAAATAAACTCTGCGCCCAAAAACAAAACTGATACTGTTATGGATGCTATAATTAAACTTAAAAGTATGCTTTGTTTTAAAATCCGTTTAACGCCTTTTTTGCTTCCCATGGCGATTTCGTTTGCAACCATTCGGGTTACGGCGGTAGATATTCCGCTTGTGGCAAAGGTCGAGGCTAAAACATAAACCGAAAAGGTGAGCTGATAAAGTCCAATTCCTTCACTACCAATTTTTCCCGCCAACCAAACCTTAAAAACAATTCCTATAAATCTTAAAATAAGTGATGAGGCCGTAAGTATAGCGGCGTTTTTAATAAATATGGTTTTTTTCATAATTTGCACCGTCTTTCAATTAAATATATGAGGAATTAAATTAGAATATTGAAAATTTGGTACAAAAAGTGTAAAATAGTAAAGAAAGGCGGTGGATTTTATGAAAACACCTTTGGCAGATAGGTTAAGACCTACTAAGGTCCAAGAGGTTGCAGGTCAAAAACACCTTTTATCTGAGGGTAAAATTTTAAGAAAAATTATCGATTCAGGTGATTTGCCAAACCTTATTTTCTACGGTCCTTCGGGGGTTGGTAAAACCACCGTTGCCAAAATAATTGCGGCAAGTTGCGGCAAAAAACTCTGCTATCTTAACGCCACCACCGCGTCCACAGGGGATATAAAGGATATTATTGGCACCATCGGCACGGTCGATGCTATGAACGGAATTCTTTTGTATCTTGATGAGATTCAGTATTTTAATAAAAAGCAGCAGCAGATTTTGCTTTCCTACATAGAAAACGGAGATATCACCCTTATCGCATCCACCACCGAAAATCCGTATTTTTATGTTTATAACGCCATTTTAAGCCGTTCCACCGTGTTTGAATTCAAAACCCTTTCTACCGAGGATATCGCCGAGGTCCTTGAGCGTGGAGTCAGAATTTTAAACGAGGAAGACGGAAAAAGTGTAGAGATAAGCCGTGAAAACACCCTTAAAATTTCCCGTGCCGCCGCGGGGGACGTGCGCAGAGCTCTTAATATGCTTGAACTTTGTGTTATGCTTACCGAGAATGACGGTGTTTTGAAAATTGCTGATGATATCGTAGAGCAGATACTTTCGGGCAATTCCGTAAGGTATGACAGGGAAGGCGATGCCCACTATGATATAATTTCTGCTTATCAAAAATCAATGCGCGGCTCTGACCCGGATGCCGCTATATACTATCTCGGTAGAATTTTAGCAGCAGGTGACCTACCAAGCGCGTGTAGAAGACTTTTGGTTTGCGCTAACGAAGATGTAGGACTTGCATATCCTCAGATAATACCCATAGTCAAGGCAGCGGTGGACACCGCTATGATGGTGGGACTTCCTGAAGCCAGATTGCCTCTTGCAAACGCAGTTATACTTGTGTGCTTAGCTCCAAAATCCGTTTCGGCTCACGATGCTATAAACGCCGCTATGTCAGATATTGAGAGGGGACTTGTGGGCGATGTGCCCCGCCATCTTCAAAACAAGCATTTTGATGGGGAAGATGCAGAAATAAAAGGACAACACTATCTCTACCCACATAATTACAAAGGACATTATGTAAACCAACAATATCTACCCGATATAGTTAAAAATAAAAAATATTATAAATTTGGGGATAATAAAAACGAGCAACTTTTCAAGGAACATTTAGAAAAAATTAAGAATTTCGACAAAAAATAACAAAAAATGTCAAATTTCTCAAATTGAGGTGCCGTAGGTTGAAAATACCCCAAAAAACATATAGACTTTGGCGGATAAGAATTTCAATTCTTTTTGTAACAAGTATTTTATCTGTTATCTGCCTTGCGGTGTTTTTTGGATGGTTAATTTTACCTACGGTATTATTTTTTGTTTTTTTAACTGTTTTGTTTGCTTTGGTTAATGTCTGGCTGTTGCCTTTATATTTTAAAAGTTATAGAATATATTCCGATAAATCTATAATAACGGTCTCAAAAGGAATTATATTTAAAAGCCATATAGTTTTGCCAAACAAAAAACTTATAAGCATTTCAAGAATTTCTTTACCTGATGCCCAAAGATGTAATTTAGCTGCGGTTTTTATTAGATTCTATAAAGGGTTTGTATTTATACCTGAAATTGATAAAAATGTTGCAAATGAACTGATTTTGTCTTTTTCGGAGAAAAAACAATGAAAACTGACGAATTTAAACCGCATCCACTGGCTATATGGGATTATATAAAGCCTTTGTTGTTTGTTTGGATACTACCGGTGGTTAAAAGAGCTGCAGAGCGAGTGTTTTCAATAGATGCCCCAAGAGGTTTCTTTTTGGAAGTAACAACAATAGTTGCTATAGGTATATACGGCGTTTTAAAATTTAAAAACTATAGAATAGCCGCAGATAAAGAAAAAATTATATTTAAAAGCGGAAATTTATTAAAAAAAGAAAAATTTATATATAGGGAAGGAATTTTTGCGGCAAGGGCCCAAAAAACCGTCTGGAACATTATTTTTGGCGGCTTAACGCTGTTTTTGCAACTGGAAGGGAGAAACAAGGAGATAAAACTCCGATTATCGAAAGTAAACGCTCAGGACATACTAAAAATATTGTTTGGCGAATAAATAAGATAACTTTGTAAATAATATCCTTGATGTTTCACATGAAACATTGAAGGAGAGATATGTATATATGCTTACAAAATGTATAATAGCCTTTGTAGTAGGCGGACTCATTTGTTTAATAGGTCAAGTATTTATTGACTACACGAAACTGACTCCCGCCAGAATTTTAGTAGGTTATGTTGTGGGCGGTGTTGTGCTGACGGCTATAAAGATTTACGAGCCTCTCGTAGATTTTGCAGGGGCGGGGGCAACTGTGCCGCTTTCTGGATTTGGTTACAGTCTGGCAAAGGGCGTTGAGAAAGCAATAGATGAATACGGTTTTATGGGAATATTCTCAGGCGGACTAACCGCTACAGCGGCAGGAATTACCGCCGCCATGGTATTTGCTTTTATAATGTCCTTGATTTTTAAATCCAAAGAAAAGTAGTGCGAGAGATATCTCTCGCATTTTTTTATTTACATTTTACATATTAATTGATATAATGATTGTAGTTGAATAAGCAAACCAATGTTTCCCGTGAAACATATTTTCTGATATATATCTATAAATATATATCTAATCTATATTTATATATTCATATTAAAGGAGCATACGGCTTTGGGAAAAATAATTTCGGTTGTTAATCAAAAAGGTGGTGTCGGCAAAACTACCACCGCAGTTAACCTTGC
>JAZRNX010000068.1:0-8349 GCA_045648365.1 Acutalibacteraceae bacterium | reverse complement strand
TACCGAGTATTTGCGGTGGTATGTAGAACCGGAACACGATAATATAATACTTGTTTATGAAGGACATACCATTGCTTTTAGAATTGACAGAGAAAAAGGAATATTCAGTTTTACAGAAGGATATAATGAATTTCTCTGGCCATATATGTCGGGATACGGGGGTAACAATATTGAAATAACCGCATATAAAACCACTCCTAATGCTTGGGGTAGAATAGTAGGGGCAAAACGGTGCGCAAGCTATAACGGAAGAATGTATTTTTGTGATAATAAATTCAATGTAAACGAGATTTATTCCTGCAGAAAAACAATGCCCCTTTATTTCCCTACCAACGCCAAGGTGGCGGTGGGAGATAGAACTGCACCCATTACGGCTATAGGAATTGTATGTGATAAACTCATAGCCTTTAAGCCAACCGAGATATATAAAATCAATGTGACGGTGGGAGATGCCTATACCTCTGAGGGTATTATATCGGGCGCAAAGGCGGGATTTTTGCATAACGATACTTTGACATCTACAGCGGTACATTCCTTTATCGGTTGCGATTGCCCCGATACTTTGCGCAACTGTTCAAACCGTCTTGTATGGCTTTCATCGGTGGGCAAGGTTTATACTCTTGCCACCACTACCTACGGTAAGGAAAATAATATTTATGAGGTTTCTGCCAATATAAGCGATTTCCTCGATTCTTACAGCGAGTATAATCTTAAAAAGGCATATGCCACCGATATAGACGGTTATTATATGTTGATTCTAGGAGATAAAATGGCCGTTATGGATTATAGGATAAAGGACTTCGGATTTCCTTATAAATATGCCGACAGTAAGGAAAATAGCGGTAAAATTGCTTGGTATTTATGGGAACACCACATAGGCGGCTCGGCGGTTTCTGCCGATAAGGTTAATAAAAATGTGCTATTTGCCTGTAACAGTAAGAATTTAAAATATCAGTATATTGCCAAATTGTCAGGGGATAAGGATTTGGTTACAACTCAGGATGAAAACGGCGATATATGTTTTAATGAATATGATATTGAGGGAAGTTTCGCTACTGCTTTTACCGATTTTGAAAGTATGGGAACTTTAAAAACCATCAATAAAATTCATATAGGCTTAGAGCCTACTGCCGATGTTAAAATAACCGTAATGGGTGATGAAAACAAGGGAGAGGTTATAATAAGACCTCGAAAGTCAAGATATGAGGTAACTCCCATACTTATACCCATAAGAAAAACGGGGCGTCTTAAAATTTCTCTTGAAAGCAAGGATAGATTTGCCGTTGGCGGCATATTAATTAACTATACAGATATAAGTTAATTTAATATATAAGGAGAAATTATGAAACGAGCCGTGTTTCTTTGCCTTTGTATTTTGCTTCTATTGTGCAGTTGCAAAACGGATGGAGGCAAGGAAAGAATCAAGGATGATAACAGCGTTTATCATAAGGGAGTATGGGTGACCTATACCGAACTAAACGGGATGTTATCTGCCGATTTTAAAAAGGAGTTTTCCGAGCTGCTGAACAATTGCAAGGGAAAGGGAATAACCGATATTTTTGTTCATGCGAGGGCTTTTTGTGATGCCTATTATCCTTCACAACTTTTCCCAATGGCTGAAAGTGTAAAGGCGGTGGATTTCGATATTTTAGAATTTATGGTATCATCCGCTCATCAAAAAAATATTCGGTTTCATGCTTGGCTCAACCCGTATAGAGTGAGAACGGCGGACAACAATATAGAAAATATAAAAGAAGAAAGCCCCGCTTATAAGTGGGGCTCATCGGATAATCTGCTGGTGACAGGAAGCGGCATTTATCTTAATCCAGCCTCTTATGAAGCAAGGATACTGGTTACTGATGGAGTTAGAGAAATTCTTAATACCTATGCCGTTGACGGCATACATTTTGATGATTATTTTTATCCTCTTGATTTAACCGAAGAGGATATGTCTTCTTATGAGAAATACTTTGGGGAGGCAGAACCCCCCGTTTCCATAGAGGATTGGCGTAGAGGTAATGTAAACGCTCTTATAAGCGGGGTATATACAGCCATAAAGTTTATAAACAAGGATATTATTTTTAGTGTCAGTCCTGCGGCAGATATAGAAAAGAATTATAATTCTCGGTATGCTGATATAACCCTTTGGGGTGAAAGCGGTTGTGTGGATTGGCTTATTCCTCAACTTTATTTCGGCTTTAATTATCCTGATAGCAATTTCCGTTTTGATAATCTTTTGTCGGATTGGGAAAAGGAGCTTAAAAATAGTAAGGCTAAACTTTTAATCGGCCTTGCAAGTTATAAAATCGGCACCCAAACCCCGCCCGACAAAGAGGAATGGGCAAAAGGGGAAAATATAATTGAAGCCCAAGAAAAGATATGTAAAGATGATAAGAATATTTACGGTCACATCTATTTTTCCTATTCTTACATAAAATAATCGGCTTAACGATTTTCCGTTAAGCCGATTTTCTTTTGTTTTAAATCAGTCACACACCTTAACTATCCAATTAAAGTCGTCCTTTATTTTGCCCCATTGGATACCTGTTAGGTTATCGTAAAGTTTCTGGGTGAGTTCGCCAATTTTATTATCACAAACGGTATACTCCTTACCTTCATAGAAAAGGTTGCCGATAGGGGAAACAACGGCGGCGGTGCCTGTACCCCACGCCTCTTCTAAAAGACCGTTTTTAGCGGCGTCAAAGAGTTCATCAACCGAAATCTGTCTCTCTTCAACCTCATATCCCCAACTTTTAAGAAGTTGTATACAAGATTTTCTGGTGATACCGGGAAGAACAGAACCCATAAGCGCGGGGGTTACGATTTTTCCGCCGATTTTGAACATAACATTCATAGCGCCAACCTCTTCGATATACTTGCGCTCTACGCCGTCAAGCCACAAAACCTGAGTATATCCGTTTTCTTCTGCCTTCTGACCAGCTCTGAGACTTGCCGCATAGTTGCCGCCGCATTTTGCCTCGCCCGTTCCGCCTCTTACTGCGCGGACATCGGTGGATTCAATAGCGATTTTAACGGGGTTAAGGCCCTCAGCATAATAAGCGCCAACGGGTGAGCAGATAACTGCAAAAACCGCATTTTTAACGGCGTGAACGCCAAGATGGGGGTCGTTGCCGTAAAGGAAGGGGCGAATGTAAAGGGATGTGCCTTCGCTTTTCGGTACCCAGTCTTTTTCCAGTTCAACGAGGGTTTTTATAATATCAAGTGCGCCTTCGGGGTCTAAGGTAGGAAGACAAAGTCGAGCGGCAGAATTATTAAGGCGTTTAACATTCTCTTCAGGTCTGAAAAGTTGAATTCCGCCATTTTCGTTCCTATATGCCTTAAGTCCTTCGAAAACTTCTGCGCCGTAATGAAAAACAGTGGAGGCAGGGTGGGTAGGCATAGGACCGAAGGGAACAATACGGGCATCATGCCAACCTTCACCTTCGCTATAATCCATAAGAAACATATGGTCGGTAAAAATCTTGCCGAAACCGAGTTTGCTTTCATCGATAGGGCGGGGATTTGGATTTTTTGTTTTAGTAATGCTGATTTGGTATTTCATAAGTGTATCTCCAGTTGTTAAATAATTTTCGCAAGTTCTTCGATTTCTTCCTCGGTGGTGCTAAAGCCAGTGGCAAAGCGTACAACCGTATGGTTTTCATCATATTTTTCCCAGAAACCGAAATTAACCTTCTCTTTTAGTTCTTCCATTTTACCATTGTCGAGAACAATAAACTGTTGGTTGGTGGGGGAATCAATGAAGAAGGGATATCCCTTTTCTTTAAATATTGCTTTGATTTTCTCTGCCATATCAATAGCGTGACGGCCTATTTTAAAGTAAAGGTCATCGGTGAAAAGAGCATCAAACTGAATTCCTAAAAGTCGGCCTTTAGCAAGTAAAGCGCCGTTTTTCTTAATTAGGTTTACAAAATGGTCGGGAGCATTGTTTTTAGTGAAAACTACTGCTTCACCGCAAAGGGCTCCCATTTTTGTTCCACCAATATAGAAAACATCGCAAAGTTCTGCAATATCTTTTAAGGTTACATCGGTTTGGTAACTCATAATTCCGTAACCGAGTCGGGCACCGTCAAGGAACAAGGGAATGTTATACTCTCGGCAGATAACGGATATATCGGTAAGTTCCTTTTTAGAATATAAAGTTCCGTACTCGGTAGGATGAGAAATATAAACCATACCGGGGAAAACCATATGCTCACAGTTTTCGTCCGAATAGAATGTTTTAATCATATCCCCTAGGTCATCGGCATTGATTTTGCCAAGTGTCTGTGGAAGTTCCAAAACTTTATGGCCTGTATGCTCAACGGCACCTGCCTCATGGGCGTGAATATGACCCGTTTTAGCCGAAATAACACCCTCATATTTTTTGAGCACAGAGGATATTACTACTGCATTTGCCTGAGTTCCGCCAACGAGGAAATAAACCTTTGCCTCAGGGCAATTACAGGCTTTTTTAATCTTTTCTTCGGCACTCATACAAAATCTATCGGTACCATAACCCGAGGTGGCTTCAAGGTTGTTTTCACAAAGAGCTTTTAGTACATCGGGGTGAGCTCCTGCAATATAGTCGCTCTGAAAGGAAAGTTTCTTATTCATAATCCACTTCCTCACTAAGTTCGTTTTGTTCCTTGAGTTCCATCATTTTTCTGATACATTCGGGGCATACATAATGATTGTTATACTCAATAACACCCAAAATTTCCTCGCAGAAAACACAAGCGGGTTGATATTTCTTTAAAATAATAGAATCGTTTTCCATATATATTTCTAAACTGTCCACATTGCTTTTAATGTTAAGCTGTTTGCGGATTTCTTTGGGTATTACTACCCTGCCCATACGGTCTACGGGACGAACTACGCCTGTTGATTTCATACATTCAACTCCTTTTTAAAAATTATAGCACTTGTGACATTAAATGTCAATAAAAACTGCCCGAGCCGTATTAAAATAATAACGACTCGGGCACAACAAGAGAGTTGTCAAAAATTATTCTTCACCGTTTTTTATAGCGGCGGCGTGTTCTGCTTGAATCGCCTCATCATAGGAGATGACGGGCTCAACATCTTTGTTTTTAACCTTGCGGTCAACATAGTTCTTTGTAATCTTAATTACAAGAGGAATCATAAAGAGAACGCCGATAAGGTTGGGAATCATCATAAGTCCGTTAAAGGTATCGGAGATATCCCAAGCCAGAGATGAAGTGAGAACGGCGCCGAAGATAATGGTGCAAACGTGGATGATTCTGAAAATAACAGTGCTCTTTGCGCCAAAGAGATATTCCCAAGCTTTTGAGCCGTAGTGCGACCAACCGAGAACGGTTGTGAAGGCAAAGAGGAACATAGCAATAGCAACAAAGCGCTGACCTATATTGGCCCATGGGAATACTTCGTTAAATGCGCCGCCAACCAAGGTAGCATCGCTTAAACCTTCCGCAATTTCACCGCTTACAACATTGAAAACGCCGCCTTCAAGACCGCCGGATGTAAGAACAACGAGGGCTGTCATAGTGCAAACTATCATTGTATCGGCAAATACCTCGAATATACCCCACATACCCTGTTTAACGGGCTCTTTTACGCTGGAATTGGAGTGCACCATAACCGAAGAACCGAGACCTGCTTCGTTGGAGAAAACGCGGCGCTTGAAACCGTTTGTCATAGCAATGATAACGCCGCCGATACCGCCGCCTACGAAGGCCTCGGGAGCAAAGGCATTAACAAAAATTGCCTTAAATGCGGGGATAATAGCGTTATAGTTAACGCCAATGATAACCAAACTGCCGAGTACGAAAAGTACCACCATAAAGGGAACAATTTTTTCGGCTACATTAGCAATTCTCTTAACGCCGCCTAAAGTAATAACAGCGGTGAGAATCATAATAACTACGCCGATGATAATATTATAAAGGGAAATACCGCTAAATACCTCAACGCTTGAAAGCGCTTTAACATCAAATGCAGCGGCAACATTGGCAACGATTTTATTTACCTGACCCATACTGCCGATACCGAAGGATGCAAGCATAGTGAAGATACAGAATAAAACGGCGAGAACTTTACCGAGGTTTTTGAAGGAAGCTTTACTGTTCTTATCCTCGTATTTATAACCGCCCAGACCATCCTGAAGATAGTACATAGCGCCGCCGGACCATTCGCCTTGGCTATTCTTGCGGCGGAAATAGATGCCTAAAACATTTTCTGCGTAGTTGGTCATCATACCGAAGAAGGCGGCAACCCACATCCAGAAAACCGCACCTGCGCCACCAATACATATAGCGGCGGCAACACCTGCGATATTACCTGTTCCTACCGTAGCGGCAAGAGCGGTACAAAGGGCCTGGAAGGGAGAAATAACGCCCTTTTCCTTGCGGTGACGCATAACATCTTTTGTAAACATACTTCCGATGGTGTTTTTCCACCAAAGTCCCAAACGGGAAACCTGAAAGAATTTGGTACAGAAGGTGATGATAACACCTGTACCGATAAGAAGCGCAAGACCGAATATGCCCCACACAACTCCGTTGATACTGCCGTTGATTTCGGCGATTTTGTCGAGAATCATTTTGACATCTCCTTAAATATATTTTTTATTTTAAGACAAAAGAAAATCGGACTGCGAAAACGCAATCCGAACGAAAAAACAAAATTACCCCTAAGGGGAATATAATAAAGCTTTGTCCTTTCGCCTGAGAGATTACTGCTTTCGCATTGCCCCTTCGGCACCTGAATTTAATCAGGATTCTCCAAAGTTCTATCCGTTTGCAGTCCTCATCCAAATGGACACCTGAGAGTGTTACTCCTTCGGTAGCATTGCTTTTCCTGCAAACTTCACATAGAAATATTAACTTTTTATAGAGTGTATTATATCACACTTTTCTAAAAAATCAACCCCTTTTTTCGACAAAAAGGGGTTTAATTTTTAAATTATTCTTTTTCTTCTAAAATCGTGATGGAAAGGTCATCAAGTTGTTTCTCGTCAACCCCTGCGGGAGCGCCCGACATAAGCTCAGATGAGTTGGCAACCTTGGGGAAGGCAACAACATCACGAAGAGATTCGGAGCCGGTCATAAGCATACAAAGTCGGTCAAGACCGATACCCATACCGCCGTGGGGTGGAGCACCGTACTTAAATGCGCCTGTTAAGAAGCCGAATTTCTGCTCGGCTTCTTCATCCGAAAGACCGAGAGCCGAGAACATCTTCTTTTGTAAATCGGGGTCGGTAATACGGATAGAACCGCTGGAAAGTTCGATACCGTTAAGCACTAGGTCGTAGGCATTGGCAAAAACTTTTTCGGGGTCACTATCAAGATAAGGAATACATTCATCAAGGGGTGAGGTGAAGGGGTGGTGCATAGCATCCCAGCCACCTGTTTCCTCGTTATATTCAAAGAAGGGGAATTCGGTAATCCAAAGGAAATTATACTGCTCAGGGATAATATCGAGGCGTTTCGCAACCGTAAGACGAAGTGCGCCAAGCACCGAAAGAACGGTCTTTTTGCGGTCGGCAACAATTAAAACAACGTCGCCTTTTTCTGCGCCAACGGCTTCATAAATTGCCTTCATTTCTTCCTCGGTCATAAATTTGGAGAAGGAGCAAGAGGGCTCATCCTCAACCCAACGGATAAAGGCAAGACCTTTAGCGCCGATACCTTTGGCTTCTTCGGTAAGTTTATCGATTTCTTTTCTGGTATAAACACCGGCAGCATTTTTAGCGTTGATGGCTCTTACTGTACCGCCCGACTTAACGGTATCGGCAAAGACACCGAAGCCGCAGTTTTCTACGATAGAAGAAATATCCTTAATCTTCATATCAAAGCGGGTATCGGGCTTATCCGAGCCGTAATCATTCATCGCCTCGGTATAGGTAAGTCGGGGAAGAGGTAGAGGAATATCAACATTCAAAACCTCTTTAAAGAGACGTTTCATATAACCTTCTGCTATGGAAAATACATCTTCACGCTCTACAAAGGACATTTCAAGGTCAACCTGAGTAAATTCGGGCTGACGGTCGGCGCGAAGGTCCTCGTCACGATAGCAGCGTGCAAGTTGCATATAACGGTCAAAGCCCGAAAGCATAAGAATCTGTTTATACATCTGGGGTGACTGAGGAAGGGCGAAGAAACTGCCCTTATGAATTCTTGAAGGAACAAGATAGTCACGAGCGCCTTCGGGAGTGGATTTAATAAGGGTGGGGGTTTCTATCTCTAAAAATCCGTTTTCATCAAAATAGTCACGGGTAATTTTAGCAATGCGGTGGCGCATCATAATATTATTCTGAAGATTTGCGCGACGAAGGTCAAGATAACGGTATTTAAGACGGAGCTCATCTTT
>JAZRNX010000067.1:0-42708 GCA_045648365.1 Acutalibacteraceae bacterium | reverse complement strand
CATACCGCCAAAATCCACCTTTGGCAAACCCGAAGGAATAGTATAAAGGTCGCGTATAGTATACACACCGGTTTCAAATCCTGGTAAAAACGCCACCATAAGAGAACCTACTAATACTGCTATTAGTGAAGGTGGCACCCTTTTTTCAACTTTAGGATAAAATATAAGTATTGCCAAACTCACAGCGCCAACAACCAATGAAGCCCAAGAAAAAGTTCCCGCAAATTCTATATTTGCCTCTATTTTTTCTATGGTTTCGATTGGCTTTACGCCATCAGCATATGTAATACCTAGAAAATCTTTAATTTGGCCTATTAAAATTGTAAGAGCAATTCCCGATGTGAATCCCGTTGTGATGGTATGGGGAATAAATTTAATAAGAGAACCGAAACGAAAAATGCCCATTAAAATAAGCATTATACCCGCAAGAATTGTGGCGATAAAAAGCCCATCCATACCCTGCGCGGCAACAATACCCGCAACTATGGTTGCAAAGGCCGCAGTAGGACCTGCTATTTGTATACGGCTACCACCTAAAAGCGAAACGCAAAAACCCGCTGCAATCGCAGTATAAATACCACAGGCAGGTTCCACACCCGACGCCAACGCCAAGGCGATAGATAAGGGCAGGGCTATAATCGCAACTATAACACCGGCAACAATATCGCTTACAAGCTGTTCGGTTGAATAGTTTTTTATAGCAGAAAAAAACTTTGGTTTCAGGTAAAATTTTTTCAACATAACATCCCCTTTTTTACTAAAACAATTATACTGATTACAGTTTAAAAAGTAAATGGTAATATTGCATAATCTTAATCCTATTTTTAAAAAGGAAAGTAGTCAACTTAAACCTTGAAAATGTGTTTATAAAGGCCTTAATGCTCAAAATATCTGTTGTTATATAATCTAATTATGGTATAATTAAATCACGAGGTGATACTATGTCCCGTTTTTCTTATTATGAGTATTTAGAATTCGATAACGAGCGATTTTTTACGGTGGTTTTACTGCCTGAAAAGAGCGGTAAATTCCCCACCATAGTTATAAGAAGCCCCTATGTGAACGGCTATGAAAACACACCCGAGGAAGAAATCGCAAATCAGTATTTATCCGATTTCGGCACCTGGCTTAACCGCGGATATGCCATTGTTTACGGTCATTGCCGAGGTCAAGGCAAAAGCACGGGCGCTTTTATTCCATACGTTCACGAGCACGAGGATAGCAAGGCGCTTAGAAATTGGATTCGCCAAAAGGATTTCTATAACGGAGAATTATTTTTATACGGCGGTAGTTATACCGCATCCTTGCAGTATGCCCCTGCACCTTTTGAAAGCGATATAAAGGGCGCTGTTTTTGAAGTGCAGGATACCGAGCGATATCGCCTTTGGTACCGAAACGGACAGATGCGAAAGGGTCACGCTAACTGGCATTTTGGATTATATAAAAGAAAATGCGGTCTTAAAAAGACCTTTTCTATGGATTCTTTTTCCGAACTTCCTTTAAAAAATCTTTCAAATAGAGTTCTTGGCGAGCGGGCAGATGATTTTGAAGAAATGCTTGAAGCCCACCGTCCCGAGCACCCCTTCTGGCGCACCCGAAACGGCGGAATTGACGCTAAAAACTGCACCGATAACATTCCCTTCCCCACCCTCTTTACTACGGGCTATAACGATTTTTACGTTGGCGGAATTTTCAAAATGTGGCAAAGAATGAGCGAAAACTCTAAAAAGAATTGCGCTCTGCTTGTATCCCCTTATGACCACGGGGACACCTTTCACGCCACCAAGAGTTTATCCTTCGAAAACGGAAAAAGAGCCGAAAACTTTGGCCCTTATCCCCTTGATTGGTTTGATAATATCCGCCTCGGCTCACCCATAAGACACGAAAAGGGTGTTATTACATATTACCGCCTTTTTGAAAATAAATGGGAAACCGATTTTTATAAAGGCGAAATCTGTGATGAAAGTTTCGTTTTAGGTGATAAAGATAAAAAGATTATCTATAATCCTGCTACTCCTCCAAAATTTAACCCCGAAGGTATTTTCCAAGATGCTTTCGAAGGCAGAAACGACATAGTAACTGCTTTTGTCAAAGCGAACAAGGATATCTTCGTTAAAGGAAAAATGAAGGCGAAACTTACGGTTAGTTCCAATTGCCCCGATACAAGTTTTTATATATGCATAAGCATCAGAAAACCCGAGGGCGATTATACCCTTCGCCACGATATAACCTCTCTTTCTTATCAGTTGGGGGAATATAAAGAAAACGACAAGGTATCCCTCGATTTCACCTTCGATGAAATTGCATTTTTGCTTAAAAAAGGTGAAAGCTTAAGAATTGATATTGCCCCTACGGACGATAACACATACGTAAGCCATACCAATAATTTCGGTCCTTATCATTTGCAAAAAACCACAAGAATTGCAACCAATACGATTTATCTTAATGATTCGAAATTGATATTGCCGGTAGAAAAATAATTTTTAAAACTATAATAAAAGGAATGGTACTGTGCCTCTCTTCGATTTTTTTGATTTTCAAACAACCTTAAATGATTATAATAGCAAAAAACAACGAAACCTTATGACCTCGCAACTCCGTAAAAAATCATGGATAGAGATAACTACACCTGCCAAATTTGCGGCAAATATATGCCCGACGAGGTGGGCCTACACATCGACCATATAGTTCCTATAGCAAAAGGCGGAAAAAGTGTTGCTTCAAATTTGCGCGTTCTTTGCAGCAAATGTAATGGCAAAAAAGGTGCCAAATAACTATTTTTATTGCTTTTTTGCATTTAAAATGTTATTATATATTTACAAATTTCCCATAGGAGTGATATTATGATTTTTAAAAACGGTAATGTGCTTTGCGGTGATTTTGTTTTCCGTAAAGTTGATGTAAAAGTAGAAGACGGTATTATAAAGGAAATCGGTGAAAATCTTTCGGGTGGCGAGGTTTTTGACCTTGAGGGCGATTATCTTCTTCCAGGTCTTATTGACGAGCATTTTCACGGCGCCAATAACTGTACCGTTTACAGTGGAGACACTGATGAGATTGTTCGCCTTGCAGAATATGAAGCCCAAGCGGGCGTTACCGCTATTACCCCTACCCTCTCATCCTATTCCGATGAGATAATGCTTAATGCTATTGATGCTATAAAAGAGGCGGGAAAGCGAGAGCATAACGGCTCTGAAGTTTTGGGTATTCACCTTGAAGGACCATATTTGAGCCACACACACAAGGGCGCGCATATTCCCGAAAATCTTCAAATCCCCACCCCCGAAAAACTCAAGCAACATATAGATAGAGGCGAAGGCGCCGTTAAGCTTTTAACCATCGCGCCTGAAATTGATAAGGATTTCGAAACCATCAAATATGCAGTTTCTCGCGGCATTGCCGTTTCCATCGGTCATAGCGGTGCGGATTATGATACGGCCATCAGCGCTATTGATGCGGGCGCCACCGTTTCTACCCACACCTTCAACGCTATGGTACCGCTTAACCACAGAAACCCAGGTATTTTAGGCGCAGTTTTAACCGATGACCGAGTAAATTGCGAGGTTATGGGTGACTTCGGTCACGTTGCCCCCGCCATCGTAAAGCTCATCTATAAGGCAAAGGGCGCAGACAGAGTTAACTTCGTCAGCGACTCATCCCTTGTTGCAGGACTTCCCGAAGGTGAATATATTATAGACAAGGTTAAAAGTTATGTTAAGGGAATTCTTTCCTATTGCGAGGATGGTACTATTAACGGAAGCGCTACTACGGTGCTGACAAGCGTTAAAAACGCCCTTAAAATTGATATTCCCCTTGAGGACGCCGTTAAGATGGCATCCTTAAATCCTGCCAAGACCTTAAAGGTTGATGATATTTTGGGAAGCATTGAGGTTGGCAAACACGCCAGTATATTTGTAGCCGATAAGGATATAAATCCGAGGGCTGTATTTGTTAAAGGAAAAAGAGTACTATAAAATAAAAAATCCCGACTTTCAAAGTCGGGATTTTGTTATTTCTCTAAAACCTTAATAATTTTACCGATAATCATATAATGGTAATCTTCTGTGGGGTACCATTTAAGCGGTTCTTTATCAATAAACTTATCTGGGTCAAGACGGGAAACATACTGCTTTTTGCAGATTATTACCTTATTTGCTTCCTCAAAATAAACGGTGCCTTCCTCAAAAATCGGTGTGAGTCCTGTTTTTTCGGTTTTATTCACATCTCTGCCCGATTCGCTGCCGCAAACCTTATGTATGACTTTATTATCACCATAAAAACTGAGAGCAAAGGTATCGTTTTTTTCGAGAAATTCCATAGTATATCTTTGAGGCCGCACGGCGATTACCACCGAATCTGCTCCCCACATTTCACCCATAAAACCCCAGGAAGCCGTCATCATATTATGACTTTCCACGCTGCCAGCGGAAATAAGCATCCATTCATCCGCTATAGCGCTTACAAGGTTTTCCTTTATATCTTTAACCGAAATTTCTTTAAACATTTGACTCCTCGTTTCTACGCTTTTCTATAGATTCCGCCATAAGAGCGTGAACACGGTCGCCCAGTTCATTTGTATGGGTATTATCCACCGTGTCAATTACCTCTAATATATCAAAGTATATGTGATTTCTGCGGATAAATATTCTATCTATAGCCTCTTTGGTGCCGACTAAAGTGCATACAACGATTTTGCTACCTGTTTTAGTGGCAATTTTCAAAGCGCCGTTACGGATAGACTGCAAATTTCCGTCTAAACTTGTGTAACCTTCCGGGAAAATACCCACCGATGCCTCATCATTTTTAATAAGATTACACGCCTTGATTATAGCCTTTGCGCCCTCGCGGTTATTCTCTCTGTCAATAGGAATTCCGCCAAGATTAGAAAATATTCTGAAAACCATAGGCATAAGTTGCTCTATCTCTTTTTTGCCGATAAAGGAAAGTTCGGCATCCGGAAGGGCATAAAGAATAATAGCAGGGTCGATGTTATGAATATGGTTACATACTAGCAAAAAGCGTTCGCCCTCGGGAACCTTATCCTCACCGCTTATATGCACATCTACCCTTAAAAGTTTTATGATTATGGGAAGTGTTATCTTAACCACCCATCTATAAAATTTAGAGCCGTTTTTACAGATATAGGTTGATGCAAAAAACACTATGGCGTGAAGGGCTATAAAACCTATAAAGCAACCTATTAAAAGAAGGGGTGTTTTGTAAAGAGAGCCATCTTGGGTTGTAACCCCTGAAAAAAGGGTGATTACCGCTGAGGCCACAATATAAAAGTACAACAAACCGTCAATGACCGCCTTTCAGTTTTGTTTTCTAACTATTTTATACTCATCATAAAAGTCGAAATAGGGACAGGTATATCCACCGGTGCCTTGCGAGGAAGAAATAAACCTTGCCATTTCATCCTCATCAAGAGGCATATTGCAAATATAGCACTCACTCTCATCATCATAAGTATAATTTGAACAGTTTTCGCAACAATTACTCATCGTTTTCTCCGCCCGACTGTCCGTCATCTACGGTGCTATCCGTATTATCACTAGTAGTGCCCGAGGTAGCATCCGAGGTAGTATCCGAGGTGGTGTCCGAGGTAGTATCTGAGGTGTTGCCATCTTCCTTTTCCGAGGAAGATACATCGTCACTATCGGCTTTAGATGAGGTATCTTTGGGCTCAGAAGTTTCGGTTGACGAAGTATCGTTATCGGGAATAATATCTGAAGTTATGTCTTCGGAAACAGTGTTATCCGTATCAGAAGTGGTATTATTCGAACCTGCAACGGTATAATTGCCTACTACCTTTCTATACCAATCGTTTTTCTCGATTTTATTTTCCTTAACAAATTCCTCAATGGTCATATCGTCATAAATAACGCCGTGAATAACCTTGCCTGCATAATCAAGGTCGTAGTAAACCACCGAGCCGAAACTGCCCTGAGGTGAGGGCATTGCAAACTCGGGTTGGGGAACTCGGGTTTGCTCAAAGGTGGGTTCTTTTAGAAGAACATCTACAGCCAAACTAAATATTTCAGACACAGAAAGGGATGTTTCGGTGCAAGGAATGAGGGCCTTTATCATCTTCATATATTGAGATTTTTTCATCTTGGTTGCCTTATTGAAAAGTTGTTCCATAACATAACGCTGACGGTCGGTTCTTCCGTAATCGTTATTAGTACCCCAAGCATTTGGAACATAGCGAATACGGGCATAAGCCACAGCCTGAACGCCATTCAAATGCTGTGTACCCGATTTTTTAACATAATATTTTTCAGGATTATAGCCGAGATATACGCAAAGTTCCTGTATCATATCATTGATGCCGTGAACTTTGCCTCTGGCTGTTACTTCCCTTTCGGTAATGGGTACATCTATACCGCCAACCGCATCAATAATATCTGCCATACCGTAGAAATTAACGGTGGCGTATTCCTTAATATCAAGACCGAAATTCTGGTTAATGGTTTTAATTGCAAGTTCGGGGCCGCCCTTGGAATAGGCGGTGGTAATTTTGCCATAGGTAGTTTTGCCCTTATAATTCATAGGCACCAAACTATCGCGCATTATAGAAATTATCTTAACTTTTTTAGTGTTCGTATTGATACTGAGTATCATAATACTATCGGAAAGGCCTTTAAAAGATTTTGTGCTTCTCGCATCTATACCAAAAAGCGCAACATTGATAATTTCCTCATCAATAATATCGGTAATACCAAGGTCTTCATTGTCACCTGTAAGGTGATTATAGTTATAAATCATATAGGGAACTGTTAAAATCAAGGTTGCAGCTAATACAAGGGCAGTTGCCGAAATAATCGCTGCCTTTTGAGATTTTTTTAGTTTTTTCCACCATTTTTTAATTTTTTGGAAAAATCCTGCAATTCCTCTTTTCTTCTTCATAAAGTCCCCCGAAGTCATATCATCTAAAGTTATGAATTCTCCGTTTTCAAGTGAAGTATCGGAAACGATATCTTCGAATTTCATTTTCTCCTTTTCGCTTTTGGAAGAAATATCTTCGAAATCATCCTCAAATTCAAAGTTGAAATACTTTTCATTATCCTTCATATTCTGTCTCCTTTAATGCGCCTTTTTGCGAATAAACGGCCTTTCTGTTATGAGAAACGTGAAAATAGCCAATACCGTAGATATTGCCACAGCAAGAACGAAGTTTGCAAATCTCGGCATTACGCCTCCCCACGCGAAAACTAACAATTGTTGAACTAAAAATCCCCATAGATAAATACCGTAGGAATAATCCCCCGTCTTTCCTAAAAATGACGGGCATTGTTTTATTGAAAACCAAACGGTAAAAAGTATATACGACCATACGATAGCATATAAAGGGGTTATTAACCACGGCACAGAAAGTCCGCCAATTAACATTATAACTGCAACGGGTAAAACTTTAATGCTTAATACAATGTGTTCACGGTAAACATAATATAACATTCCCGCGTAAAAACAAACGCAGGGCTTGACCATAAAATTAAAAATCTGCGGCAAACGGGGTTCCAAAATTATAGCCGCTAAAACTATGGGCAGGGTATATAAAAATCTTTTTTTATGAAGTAATTTTAATTTATAAAATATGAAACACGCGATATAGCAGGCAAACTCTACGGGCAAGGTCCAAAGAGAGCCGTTTACATCGGAACTCGATATATTTTGCTCAAATACTCCCGGCAAATTATGAACGGGCAACAACAATCCGTTAAGCAGGTATTTATACGTTGCGAAAGATGAAAAATACTGCCTAAAGGTGAGATTCGTGATAAAAGCGCCCAAAAGCACCGTAACAACAACCAAAAAAGCCAAGGTCGGCAGCAATCTAATAAGCCGCGCTTTTATATATGGAATAAATTTATCTGCCTTCACAACGCTTTTGGAAATCAAATATCCGCTGCAAAGGAAAAAAAGAGCCACGCAGATTCCGCCTATAGATGTGGCACCTTTAGAGTATCTATACAAAAAATCCGTATTTGGCGCCGTTCCCGAAAGAACATAAGAATGAGAATAAATAACCATAACAGAGGCAATAAATCTCATAAAATGAAGATTTTGACTCTTGATTACATTTGTTTCGGAAAGTTTCATCTTAAATTCTCCACCATCGCCTTATAAATATCGCCTTTTTTAATTCCTGTTACACTGGCGGATTCCTTTGCCGCCTCAGAGGCGGAAAGCCCCTTTTTCATAAGGCCTTTAGCAATTTCTAATGCCTCATCGATAGTATATTCCTTAATTTTGACGGCCTGTGCGCCCTCAATTATAAGAACATATTCTCCCTTGGGAGCATTAGTATTGAAATATTTAAGCGCTGACCATAAATCAGTTTTTAAAACATTTTCGTGAATTTTGGTTATCTCCTTAACCACCGCTATTTTACGGTTGCCAAGAACTGCCAAAATGTCTGATAGAGTAGTTATCAGTTTGTGGGGCGCCTCATAGAAAATAATGGTTCTGGTTTCGTTTTTAAGAGAATCCAAATGCTCTTTTCTTTCCGCCTTGTTAACCGATAAAAAACCTTCAAAACAAAATCTTTTTGAAGGCATACCTGAAATGGCGAGAGCCGTTGCAAAGGCGGTAGGACCGGGCACCGATTCAACCGCTATTCCTGCTTCGTGGGCTTCGCGCACCAAATCTTCACCGGGGTCCGAAATGGCGGGCATACCCGCATCGGTAACCAAGGCGCAAACCTCACCATTACTTATACGAGTGAGTATTTCCGCACCCTTTTCTTTTTTATTATGCTCAAAATATGAAACCAGTTCTTTTTTGATTTCAAAATGGTTTAAAAGTTTTAAAGATACCCTTGTATCTTCGGCGGCAATAAAATCCGCCTCTTCGAGAATTCTCACTCCTCTGGGTGAAAAATCCTCTAAATTACCAATGGGCGTACCCACCACATAAAGTTTACCACTCACTAAAGATACGCCTCCTTATACGGTCCATAGATTTCTATCATTTCGGGAGAAAGTTCTCCGTTTTCTTCTATATATAAGTCAGGCTCTATGCGAAGCCCTGTTTTACCACATCTTGTCCCTTCAAGGAGCACAAGCCAAGGCTCCTCACCTTTTCTTTGACAAACAAGACGAAGGCGCTTTGGCTCGATTTTATACTCCCGCATAAGCGACATAAGTTCAGCCAGTCGCTCGGGACGGTGACACATACAAAGTCTGCCTGAGGTCTGCAAAAGTTTTGCAGAAACCGCAATAATATCCTCTAGATTACAGGCGATTTCGTGACGGGCTACCGAAAGGACGCTATCAGGATTTTTAATTCCCGCTCCCACTGCTTTATAAGGCGGGTTGCAGGTTACGAGGGTATGACAGCCGAAATCCACCCTACCCTTCAGTTCCTTTAAGTCACTGTGGATAGCGGTGAATTTATGAAAGCCGCATTTTTCCTTGGTTGCTTCGGCAAGTTCTATGGCTTCCCCCGAAATATCAACACCTACTGCCCTTTGGCATTTACCGTCCCTAAGCATTAAAAAAGGAATAATTCCGCAACCTGTTCCAAGGTCCACTAACTTATCTTTTTTGGTAGCTCTTGAAAAGTGGGCTAAAAGCACCGCATCGGTGCCGAAGGTGTGATGATGGGAGACAAATATTTCTATTCCATCCCCTATGGGAGATAATTTTACGCTCTGCTCCATTTTACTCCTTGAGGTGTATCTTCAAGAATAATGCCCATTTCTTTAAGTTTATCGCGGATTTCATCGGCAGTTTTAAAATCTTTCATTTTACGGGCCTCGGTACGCTTTTCGATAAGCGCTTCTATTTCGCTATCGAGGGCTTCTGTCTTGCGGTTATAAACAAGACCTAAAACACCTGTAAGTTCATCAAAGATTTCTGCAAAGGCATTAAGGGTATCTTTACCCGCGCCCTCGGCTACCGCAGTATTTATATCTCTTACAAGACCGAATACGGCGGCCAAAGCATCGGCGGTATTAAGGTCATCATCCATAGCCGTTATGAATTCATTTTTTCTCTCCTCAACGAATGAAGGAATACTTCCGCCCTCCTTTGCGTTTTTAAGGGCGAAATCAATATTATCTCGGCAGGTATAAAGACGCTCTAAAGCGTTTTTGCCCTGCTCTAAAATATCTACGGAATAGTTTATAGGACCTCTATACTGGGAAGAAATCATAAGATAACGGATAGGCTCATAGCCATAAGCGTTAGCCACATCTCTAACTGTAAAGAAATTATTAAGAGATTTGGACATTTTATGATTATCCACATTTATAAAGCCGTTATGCATCCAATAGTGAGCAAAATCGCAACCGTTGGCGCACTCACTCTGGGCAATTTCGTTTTCGTGGTGGGGAAAAATAAGGTCAAGTCCGCCGCAGTGAATATCAATAGTTTTGCCAAGATATCTACCCGCCATAGCAGAACACTCAATATGCCAACCGGGACGGCCGTTACCCCAAGGTGATTCCCAATAGGGTTCACCCTCTTTAGCACCTTTCCAAAGACAGAAATCCATAGGATTTTCCTTAATATCTCCCGTTTCAATACGGGCGCCTGCCTCTAAATCCTCCAAAGGTTGATGGGAAAGCTTACCGTACTCCTCAAAGTTTTTGGCGCGGAAATATACATCTCCTCCCGCCTTATAGGCGTAACCTCTCTCCTCAAGTTCAGAGATAATGCGGATGATTTCATCAATATTTTCGGTGGCTTTGGGATGAACTGTGGCTTCACGGACATTAAGTCCCTTAGCATCTACCCAAAATTCCTTAATATAACGCTCGGCAACCTCTTTTACGGTAATTCCTTCCTCATTTGCCTTGCGGATAAGTTTATCATCAATATCGGTAAAATTTTGAACAAAGGTTACCTTGTAACCGCGCCACTCAAAATAACGACGCAAAACATCAAACACGCAAAGGGGTCTTGCGTTACCGATATGGATATAGTTATAAACGGTAGGGCCGCAGGCGTAAATCTTTACCTCGCCCTCGTTTATGGGGATAAATTCATCCTTCTGTCTTGTAAGTGTGTTAAAAATTTTCATTTGCGTTTGCCTCTTATTCTCCGAGAGATTTTACTAAATTTGAAAGTTCCTTGACCTCTTTATTTAGGCGGTCGATTTCCGCTTTAACAGGGTCGGGAATATGAATCTGGTCAAGGGGCGCTCTACTAACCTTCTTGCCGTTTTGTTTTACCACGCGGGCAGGAACGCCCACAACGGTAGAATTAGGCGGCACCTCATCCAGTACCACAGCACCTGCGGCAATTCGGGAGTTATCCCCTATCTTAAATGGTCCCAGCACCTTAGCGCCCGCGCTAATCATAACATTGTTGCCAACGGTTGGGTGGCGTTTGCCTATATCTTTACCTGTACCGCCCAGTGTTACGCCCTGATAAATCAGAACATCGTCACCGATTTCGGCGGTTTCACCGATAACTATTCCTGTTCCGTGGTCGATAACAAGTCTTCGGCCGATGGTAGCGCCAGGATGTATCTCAATGCCCGTTTTTCGCAAAGTTTTTTGAGAAATCATACGGGCAATAAAATGCATATTGTGTTTATAAAAGAAGTGGGCTCTACGGTGTCTTCTAATAGCCTTAACACCGGGATATAAAAGCCAAACCTCTAAAAAGCTTGTAGCGGCGGGGTCTCTGTCCATAACCGCCTTAACATCTTCTCTAAGTCGCTTAAACAAAGTAAATCACTGTCCCAATTTTAAAATATAAATTATTTTGAAGAATTGATATAGCTTTTACATTCGTTAAGATATATAAGTCCAGAAATAACACAAAGTACGGCAGAAAGCCAGAATAACGCAATTACTATGATATCTGCGATATAAATAATATTTGCGCTCTCTATCAGACCAAAATCCATTATAACAGCGCAGAATAACAACGCCACTATTATGCCTGCCATTTGGGATACAGTTTTAAGTTTTCCCCATATATTTGCGGCTACCACTAAACCTGCGTTTGCGGTTACGAGGCGCAAAGAAGATACCATAAATTCACGGAAGAGAACTATAAACACGATGACGGTCATCTGTTTTCCTAAATTTCCTGAATATAAAAACATAAATCCAAGGTAAGCGGAGGTGGTGAGCATTTTATCTGCAAGGGGATCTAAAAACTTACCAAAGTTGGTAACAAGGTTGTGTTTTCTTGCGATTTTACCGTCTAACATATCGGTAAGTGACGCTAAAACAAAAAGCACCAAGGATACAGTATAGTGGTAAGGAAATTCGATAAGCATTGTTGCCATAAATATGGGGGTTGCGATAATTCTTGCTACTGTTAGTTTGTTGGGGGTATTCATTTAAATCAACTCTCCTAATAAATCATATTCAAGTGTATCGTTAATTCTTACTTTTACAAAGTCACCGATTTTTAAAGGTCTGCCCGATAGGAAGAAAATCTTTCCGTCAATTTCAGGGGCATCGCTTTCGGTTCTGCCAAAGTAACATTTTATATAATCGTCGTAGCCCTCAATGAGAACTTCGGCGGTTTTTCCTGTTTTACTTTCATTAAGTTCTGCTGATATTCCCATCTGAAGCTCCATAATATGCTCCATACGGTCAACCTTAACCTGCTCTTCGATTTGACCTTCCATATTAGCGGCAACGGTATCTTCCTCTGCCGAATATGTAAAGCAACCAAGTCTGTCAAATCTTGCTTCCTTAACAAACTCCGCCATTTCGCAGAACTGTTCTTCAGTTTCGGTGGGAAATCCCGTAATAAGCGTGGTGCGAAGAGTAATACCCTTTACCTTTTCCCTTATCTTCTTAATAAGAGCGGTGATACTCTCCCTGTCACCCTTCCTATTCATCTTTTTAAGGATTTCACCGTTTATATGTTGAAGGGGAATATCCAGGTATTTAATGAGTTTTTTCTCTTTCGCTATTACCTCTAAAAGTGAGTCGGTTATGCGTTCGGGATATGTATATAAAGTTCTTATCCAGTGAATACCATCAATTTTGCAAAGTTCCGTGAGCAACTCGGGGAGTTTTGAGGTGCCATAGATATCCTCACCAAAGGCGGTGGTATCCTGGGCTACAACAATAAGCTCCTTAACTCCTCTTTCGGCTAATACTTTTGCTTCCTTTACACAGTCCTCAATAGTGCGGCTTCTCATTCTGCCGCGGATTTTCGGGATAGCGCAGTAGGTGCAACAGTTATCGCAACCATCGGCAATTTTTAAATACGCCGTAAAGGGCATACCGCCTAAAATTCTATCGCCGTTTAAATCCAAATCATATTTACTTCCAAAGGAATTTTCTTTCTTTCCCTCAATAGCGCTTTTAACTATTTCGGCGATTTTACCGTTTGAGCCGATACCAACGCAAACATCCACCTCGGGAATTTCCTCGGTAACATCGTTTTGGTATCTCTCTGCAAGACAACCCGTAACAATAAGCGCTTTGCACTTGCCCTCGGTTTTATATCTTGCGCATTCAAGAATATTCTCAATAGCTTCCGCTTTGGCGGCTTCAATAAAACCGCAGGTGTTTATGATTATGGCATCTGCCTCAGCTTCTTCTACGCCGATTTCATAACCTGCATTTTTAAGGGTGGCGAGCATCATTTCGGCGTCCACCTGATTTTTAGGACAACCGAGGCTCACCATACTGACTTTATACATTGCTATTCCCCGTCAATACATTCTAATTCTTCGCCGTAAACCCTTAGGGCTTCTTTAACGGCGGGATACATAAAGCCCTTTCGCATAAGGGCGGCAACCACCTTGGCGGTGTTTTCCTTAGTATCCAGTTTATTTGCATACTTTCTTTTTATGACCGCTAAAACTTGCGCGGTTTCATTAGTTTCGGTATTATCCAAAACCTCTTTTATAATATCTTTTGGCACACCCTTCGCAAAAAGTTTCTGATAGGTCTGCCTTTTGGAAATATTACTTTCTAAGCACCTTTCGGCAAAATTTCGGGCAAAGCGGCGGTCATCAATAAGACCTAATTCCTTAAATCTTGCAACCGCCTTTGCGCAAGCCGCGGAAGAAATACCGCCCGCTACAAGTTTTTCGTAAAGTCCCTTTTCGGTGCGATCGCCCCTATCGAGAAACCATAAGGCTCTGGATTTTGCCCTTTCATAATCCGAAAACTTTAAAATCTCGGTTATTTCTTCGCGCGAAAGCTCCTTCCCTTTAACAAGAGGAATATTCTCGCAAACATCTTTATCCACAAGAAAAGAGCTTTCGTCAGAAAGGACAACTTTATAAAGATGCCCTTTCTGTCTAATTATATCGCTAATTGTCATTATTCATCAACCGCGATATCTATATCCACTCTTTTTCTTGGTCTTGCGGGTTCGATATCTGCCGTATCAACGGGCATTACGGTAGGCTCATCAGCGGTTTCCTCGGCGGGTTTGCCCTCAATTGCCTCTTTATATTTAGCGAGGATTTTTCCCTCAACTTCAAGGGCTAGTTCCTTATTATCAATAAAGAGTTGCTTAACATTATCTCTGCCCTGTGCCAAGCGGTCCTCACCGTAGTAGAACCAAGCGCCCGAACGCTTAATGATTTCAAAGTTAAGTCCCATATCAACGAGCTCACCCTCGCGGGAAATTCCCTTGCCGTACATAATATCAAACTCTGCCTCTTTAAAGGGGGGAGCAACTTTATTTTTAACAACTCTTGCTCTTGTTCTTGAGCCAATCATTTCGCTACCGTTTTTAATGGCCTCAACCTTGCGAACATCAATACGAACGCTGGAATAGAACTTAAGCGCTCTACCGCCTGTGGTGGTTTCAGGGTTGCCGTAAAGTACGCCGATTTTCTCACGAAGCTGGTTAATGAATATGGCAGAGCAGTTAGACTTTGATAAAGCGCCTGTAAGCTTACGAAGGGCTTGTGACATAAGTCGGGCAAGTTGACCTACATGGGATTCGCCCATTTCACCCTCAATTTCGGCTCTTGTTACAAGGGCTGCAACCGAGTCGATAACAACTATATCAATAGCGCCTGAACGAACAAGGGCTTCAGTAATTTCAAGGGCTTGTTCACCCGAATCGGGCTGAGAAACTAAAAGGCTATCAATATCAACGCCAAGGTTTGCGGCATATACGGGGTCAAGAGCGTGTTCCACATCGATAAATGCGGCGGTGCCGCCTGCCTTTTGTACCTCTGCTACGCAGTGGAGAGCCACAGTGGTTTTACCCGAAGATTCAGGACCGTAGATTTCAACTATTCTTCCTTTAGGGATACCGCCTATACCAAGCGCCATATCAAGAGCGATAGAGCCCGTTCTGATATGCTCAACATTCATCGATACATTTTCGCCAAGGCGCATAACGGTACCTTTACCGTACTGTCTTTCAATCTGTTCAACCGCAGTAGCCAGCGCCTTTTCCTTATCCTCGCTTACATTTACGGTTTTTGTAATTTTAGGTGCTTTTGCCATTTTCTTTACCTCCGAATAAAAATTATTCTTCCTTTTCTTACAGCCAAATTATACCATTTACACTGTCCCAAAAACTACTCTTTCTATATCATTTAAATCCTTACGGGTAGAAACATCTTTAAACCCGTTTTCCATAAGTATCTGCTTAACGCTCTCCGCTTGGTTTACGCCCACCTCAAATGCAAGCATACCGCCATCTTTTAAGGAGTTTTTATATTTTTCGGTAATGGCTCTATAAAAGGCGAGGCCATCATCACCGCCCCTAAGGGCTGTTTCAGGCTCAAAATTCACTTCGGGTTGAAGGGTTTTCATATCAAGGTCGGTAATATAGGGTGGATTGCTGACGATAAGGTCATATTTACCGTCGCTTTCACTGCCCTCTAAAACATCGCCCTTAACTATATTAACCTCTGCCCCGTTATGTTTCGCGTTACGCTCGGTATAGAAAAGGGCTTCATCGAACTTTTCCACCATTTTAACATTACTGCCGGGGACTTCGCCCTTTAAGGCAATACCGATACAACCGCTACCTGCGCATAAATCGATAACGCTCGGATTTTCTTTTGTCTTTAAAAACTCAAGGCAAACATCCATTAAAGTTTCGGTATCGCTACGGGGAATAAGAACACCAGGTCCCACAAAAAACTCTCTGCCGAAGAAATTCCATCTGCCGATTATATACTGGAGAGGATATCTCACAAGCCTTTGCTTGATAATCGCGGTAAGATTATTTTCCTGATATTCGGTCAGGTTTTCGGTATACTTTTGGAGTATCTGGGCGTTTGAGTAGCCCGTTATATGTTTTATAATCTGCTTGGACTCGAAGACATAATCCTCAATACCTGCCTTTTCGAGTTCCCTTTTGCAGTTATTATAACTTTCGAAAATTGTTGCCATTACTCTGCCTCGTCTTGTTCTTTGTCTACACTTCTATCCACATCGGGAGTTTCAGGCTCGCAGGCCTTTAAAGAAGCGATTGCAATTTCTATCATATCGTCCTCAGGCTCTTTTGTAGTGAGCCTTTGTAACCACATACCAGGAGCCGAAATAATTCTCGTAACTATGTTATCGTATTTTCCGCAGAAACGAAGCACCTCAAAGCCCGCTCCGCAAATAAGAGGAACTAAAAGTATTTTAATAATTACCCAAAGCCACATAATACTATAAACCTCGGGGAAAATCATCTGCACGATGGTTGAAAAAATAATGCTTATAAGTATCATCAAAATAAGGAAGGAAGTTCCGCATCTTGGATGGAATCTCTTTTGCTTTCTCACATTTTCTACAGTAAGAGGCAATCCCTTTTCATAGCAGAATATGGTTTTATGCTCGGCGCCGTGGTACATAAACACCCTTTTTATATCCTTCATAAAGGTTACGCACCAAACATAGAAAACAAATACTGCCATTTTAATAAACTGCTCTATTCCCGAACGAGCAACAGAACTGAGTTTAGTATCAAAAAGCCCTTCGATACCACCTACTATAAGTCGGGGGACAAGCATAAAAAGTACTACCGATAACATAACACCCAAGACGCTACCGATTACCATAACGATATTTACAATAGCGCTGGTTTTCTTTTCTTTATTTTCCTTATCTTTTTCCTTATTTTGTTCTTCCAAATCGGTAAAGCCTGATTTTTCCGCAGAAAGCATCATTGCCTTATAACCCTGCATCATTGATTCAATGTAGGCTACAATTCCTCTTATTATGGGAAGACGTAATATTTTGTACTTTTCTCTTAAAGATTTTTCGTTAAGATAGGATATATCAATATCTCCATCGGGTTTTCTCACGGCAAGGGCTGTTTTTTCGGGGCTTTTCATCATAATACCCTCAATAAGCGCCTGACCACCAATGCTTGTATATTTACCCATTTTCTACTTCCTTTGTTTCGGTTTCTATTTCCTTTTCAGCATTACCTGTAAGTTCGGCGGGAATAACCTCCTCACCCTCACTCTCAACTTCGATTATTTCCGCGGGTTCTTCGTAGAGTGGTAAAACGATGGTAACCGCCGTTCCCACACCCTCGGTACTTTCAAGGAACAAGAGTCCCTGATGCTGTTTGATTATTTCATCGGCCACGGCAAGACCTATACCGCTTCCCCTGACCGTTTTATTTGATTTAAAGAATTTTTCCTTAACTCTATCAATATCCGAGGCGGGAATTCCCACACCCGTATCTTTAACAACTATTCTTACGCATCCTTCCTCGCGGGTTTCGGTAACAAGAACAAGGCCGCCCTTTTCGGTATATTTAACCGCATTGTCAATGATATTGATAAACACCTGTTTAAGTCGGTCCCCGTCGCCCATAACCACAGAGGATTCGAGAGGTTTATTGTAAGAAAGTTCAATGCCTTGCTGTCGGGCAAGTTCTGTATACATATCTGCGGCGGATTCCAAAAGATAAGAAGCGTCAATCGGCATAGTGTTAACCGTAAGCCTACCCGACTGCATACGGGAAAAGTCCAACAGTTCTTCAACAAGGCCTGAAAGACGGTCTGCCTCGCTTAAAACCACATCTATTCCCTTGGCTACCAGTTCCTCATCGGCGCCGATGGACATTTTTGCGGTTTCGCCCCAGCCTCTTATGGCGGTTAAAGGTGTTCGGAGTTCGTGAGAAACAGAAGAAATGAAATCGTTTTTAATAGTTTCGGCTTGGCTTAATTCCGTAGCCATATAATTGATGGTATCGCAAAGTTCGCCGATTTCATCGTCCCGTTCAATCTCTATTTTGGTTTCAAAATCGCCCATGGCTATCTTACGGGCGGTGTTACTAACATTTCTTATAGGGTTAACAATGGATTTTATAAAATATAGTCCTGAAAATGCGCAGAAGGATATAACCCCAAGGCCGATTGCCGCCAAAATGAGAATTATATAGGTGATATACTTATTGGTGGCGGTCATTGAGGTAATCCAGCGGTAAGCGCCTAAAACCTCGCCTTTGCCGTTTTTAATAATGGTGGTTTTAGCGAAAATGCTTTCCCCTGCGGAATTTTTACCCCTGTAAACCGCAGAGTCAAGACTGCCTTCCATAGCCCTTTCATAATCGGGCATACGCTCAGCAAGCGGCTCAAATCCCGTTGTGGATACCAGCACCTTGCCCTTTGTATCAATAACCTGAACCTCTATTTTGGATTTATACTGAAATGAATCGGAAAGGTTAACCGCCGCATCCTCAAAGGATTCGCTGTTGGTTGAAGAGAGAGTTTCGAATTCCAAGGTATAATCCTCAGCCAAGGTTTCTATTCTTTCAACATAAACGGTGGCAAAGAAGAAAGAAAAGGCAATTATAGCAAATATAACCGCCATAGCAACTATTGCGAACACATTTGTAAACCAACGCACCGCAATACTTTTAAAACGGATTTCAAAATTCACTTTTACCACCTCTTTAATTTATATCATTTTCCTATTAAGCCTCCCTTGCCTAAAGGGAGGTGGCAAAACCAAAGGTTTTGACGGAGGGATTTTATTTAGATTTAATCATACTACGCCTCCCTGTCCAAAGGGTAGGCCAACGGAACGGCACGCAGGCGCGTTCCCTACATACGCGAAATTTACGGGCAGTCGAGGACGCCTGCCCCTACAAGCGAAGCGTATACGCTTCGCTGTTCCACTTATATCCCATACCCCAAACGGTTACAAGATATTTGGGGTCGGAAGGGGTATCCTCTATCTTCATACGAAGCCGCCTTATATTAACATCGACAATTTTTTCTTCGCCGTAGTAATCGTTACCCCAAACAGTATGAAGTATCTCAGTACGGCCGATGGCGGTATCGGGGGCTAAAAAGAACATTTCAACTATCTGGAATTCTACCTGAGTTAGTTCAATATTCTTGCCGCTCTTTGTAAGGGTGCGGCGGCGAAGATTAAGGGTAAAGTCCCCAAGGGTAAGTTCTTCTGACGAAGCCTTGGGCGTTTCATTTACAATACCTACTCTGCGGTAAAGGGAATCAACACGGGCCAAAAGCTCCGAAGGACTAAAAGGTTTAGTGATATAATCGTCAGCGCCTATCATAAGACCGCTGATTTTATCCATTTCCTGAGATTTGGCGGTAAGCATTATTATACCAAGAGTCCCGCTTCTGCTTCTAAGTTCTTTGCAGAGAGAAAAACCATCCATACCGGGCATCATAACATCCAAAAGGGCTATATCAAAACCGATATAGTCATTATCGTAAATATCAAGGGCCTCTTCCGCAGAGCCCGCCTCAACGGTTTCATAACCTGCTCTGCGAAGATTTATGGCCTCAAATTCTCTTATGGCCGCCTCATCTTCAACAATAAGTATTCTTTTCAACTCTATTCCTCCACTACTCGATAAGTTTAAAGATGTTTTTCAGTTCTTCTTTAGAAACGCTCAGTTCTCCGCTCTCATCAAGAATAACGCCCAGATAAACATTATCCTCGGTTTCGGCAAGAACTACCGCATCTTTATATTCTTCGGCTTTATAACTTTTTTTGGCTACTGCTTTTATATAGCAGATTTTTTCTCCCACCGTTTCCTTTTTTGAATCGTAATAATAGAAGGTGCGAAGATTATATTCGGTTTCCTTTGCCACCGCGATTTTGCCCCACCATTTTTCAGGCACTTCAATATAGTATCCGTCAATAGAATTTACAATGGTGTTGAGTTTTGAAATAAGAGCCTCGCCGTTAAAGGAACACCAGCTGGTATAGTAAAGCACTTCGTTATTGGAAGTGATGGCGCTGGGTAACACCGAAGCGATAGGTATTTCGGGAATACTGTCGCCATTTATATCAGAGGTGGAAAGGGTGTACGCCCTAACCGTCTTGGTATTTTCAATGGTTTCAACGCTATCAAGTAAGGGATTTACAAGCTCACCCTTTGAGAAGAAAAGCACCTCGGTAATATTGCCGATACCTTTAACCTCATCAATGTATACAGCAGCCTGACCTGTAGAAAGGGTAGAAACCTTAGGCTCGCCGGCTGCTTTAACGGTGCTATCCATAAGGCAACCGCCGATTTGAGAAACTCCCATTGATGTAAGTTCGAAAAGCATTGCTCGGTTCAGTTGCTCGGATGGGTTAAGGTGCTGAACGAAAAGTTCTTCCTCGTTATCTTCATCAAGGTCACAACAAACATAATTGGTATAGGACTGAAGCATTCTTTGAGCCATCGCTTCTCCTGACGGAGAATAAACAGCAACCTGTCTATCCGTAGTTCCGTGAACTTCCCATCCAATGAGAATTTCCTCTGCGCCGTCGCCGTCAAGGTCGCAAAAATCAACACGCTCAACGCCTCCTGCAGCTATGGACTGTGTAGCTACGGATTTCCATGCGCCATTCACCGTTTTTATAAAATTAACGGTCATGGTGGTTATACCGTCTTCAACGGTGCTATAAAAAGCAAATGCCTCCATCTTACCATCAAAATCAATATCTTCTAAAACAACCGCGCTTCTTCTGTCACCAGAGGAAGGATATTTAAGGACATACCCTTCGGGAGCGCTTTCGTTTATGACATCTTTTATGGGTGACATATTTCCCGCAAGTTCGGGGGGAGAGATGAGGGTATCGGTTTCGGCGCTGAAAATGTCGCAACCGCAAAAGGTGATTATGCTGACAAAAACCAGACATAAACAAATTACATATTTTGCTTTCACGCCCATTCCTCCTTTTAATATATTTATACATAATAGAGTATAGCACAAACCTTTTAAAAAATAAAGAGTAAATATATAAAATATTATATATTTATATCCTATAACCCGTGTTGTGTGTAGGGGAGGGGTCCCCCCTCCCGATTAAAATTTGCCGTATCCTTGCGGGAGGGAAACCCCTCCCCTACACGCACCTGTTAATATAGATAAAAATAAAATCGGAACGGCACATTGGCCGTTCCATACGATGCAAAAAACCGACGGATAAGTTCCGTCGGTTTTTTCTATTAGTTTATTTTGCCGTAAAGGGGAATATCGCTATCCTTTTTAGGCTCTCTTGTAGGTGTGGTGGCAACGGTGGACGAGGGTTTTCTTCCTCTATCGTTTCTGCCGCCTCGATTTCTGGGGGCTTCGCCGCCTTCGGGAGAAATCACTACCCTTCTGCCGCTTCCTTCACCAATAGAACAAGAGGTCACACCCTTGATTTCCTGAACTGCAGTATGAATAATTCTGCGTTCGTAAGGATTCATAGGCTCAAGGCGACGGCTTCTGCCTGTGCGAATAACCTGCTCGGAAATGCGACCTGCTAGTGAAGTGAGGGTTTGTTCTCTCTTTTGTCTGTAATCGCCGATATTAACGGATATTTTATAATATCCGCCGCCGTTATTTGCGGCAAGGTTTGAAAGATACTGCAAAGCATCCAAGGTTTCGCCTCTGTGACCGATTACGGCGCCAAGGCCTTCACCGTCAAGCACGATAAACGCGCCGTCTTCCTTTACTGCGGCTTTAACGGTTACATTTTCGCATCCTAGACCTGAAAGAACTGTTTTGATATAGGCGATAGCCTTACCTGCCTTGGTATCGGCAGGGATTTCTGAGGCATCAACTGCATCCTTAAAATCTTCTGCAACAGCGCTCTTTTTGGGCTCTGCTTTCTTCTCTTTTTTAGGTGCATCCTTCTTGTCGTTTAGGGGCTTTTTCTCCTGCTTTGAGGGCTTTTCTGCCTTCTTAGCATTTTTCTTTTCCTTTGCGGGTTTGGGGTCGGGGAGCTCTATATAGGCTCTCACCTTGGCTTTACTGCCGCCGAATAGACCTAAAACCTTCTTTTTAGGGGTTTCAAGGATTTCGAACTGAACATCAAGCTCTATATCGGCACCCAAAGCGGCAATGGCATTTTCTCTGGCTTCATTAACGCTTTCGCCGTAGCCAATCGCTTCTCTAATCAAGGGTAATCCTCCTTATTCTTCTACAGCAGAGCCATCAAACTTCTCTAACTGTTTCTTTTCAAATGTATAGCGTTCCTTTAACTCTTTGCTTCTGTTTTTAGCAAGTAGTTTATTGGGACCGTAAAGCAACTGAACGCCCGATTGAATAAGTCCGCCGATAAGGGACGAGCAAATCCAATAAAAACCAACACCGCCGGGGAAGGTAAAGCCCAAAAACAGCGATATTAAAGGCATTGTGAGCATCATACCTGCCATAGTAGGCGCATCGGGATTGTTGCGTTTGTTTATCATCATCGAAATAATCGATGTGAGAATCTGGGATAAAAATGCAAATATGGGGATTAACCATATCATACGGAAATTCTCAAAAATATTTATATTGAATTTCGGGGTTTCGGTAAGATTTATACCGATAAAGGAATAATCAATTTCCGACTCCTTAACATTAAGGATAAGGTCCGTAAGGTCGCCTTCGATTTTCTTATATTCCTTTTCACTCATAACCTCTTCGAAAACCTCGGGTTGCTCCTCGATAATACGGATAAGAGAAAGCTCATTACGGGCGTTTTTCTCATTCCAAGAGGTTTCCTCTACAATACGGTCATATTCAGATTTGTTCTCTTCCTTAAGGTCGGCAAGAGAACTGGAAAAAGCCTTAGTTACATTGGTAATTTTGCTGCTGTCAGCCTGTGACATATAGGTAAGAGGTGAAAGAATAAGGGAGTAAATGCACATCATTAAAGCAAGACGGATTATCATAGGTAAGCATCCGCCCGACATTGACACCTTTTCTTCCTGATAAAGTTTCTGCTGCGCCTCAGCTAGTTTCTGACGGTCGTCGCCGTAACGCTTCTTTAGGTCATCGAGTTTGGGTTTAATACGAAGCTGGTCAACGGCAGATTTCTGGCTTTTGATACTAAGGGGTATCATAACCACATTTATAAGAAGTGTGAAGAGGAAAACGGCGCCGGCAAAGCTACCGCCGAACATATCGGCAAAAAATCTCAACACATAACTTAAAAGCTGATTTATAAAGTTCATCAATCGCACTCCTATTTACTTTTTTCTTTGGGGAACGGGGTCTACCCCGCCCTTACAAAAAGGATTGCACCGCAATATTCTCCATATAGTTAAAGCCGTTCCTTTAATACATCCGTGAACGGTTATGGCCTCAATAGCATAGGCCGAACAGGTGGGTGTAAATCGGCAACAGGAAATTTTTCGGGGCGAAATATGGCGCTGATAAATTCTTATAAGCGCTATAAGACCTCGGCTAATCACATTCGTTTTCATTTAAAATTCCTGCTTTTTTAAGGTGACCGCGCATTTTTTCGGCAACAATATTACTTTTAGTTTCAAGGATTCTTGTTCTGGCAACGCACACAAAATCATACCCCTTCTCAATATGAGGGGCGCACTCACGAAAGGCGGCGGTTATAACCCTTTTTGCTCGGTTTCTCTCCACCGCTCCGCCGATTTTTTTGGTGACGGTAATGCCAAGCCTCGTCCTTTCCTTCCTTCCCTTTGCAATATAAAGCACAAATGACGAGGAAATGAAGGGACTGCCCTTATGATAAAGCCGTTTAAAATCGCGGTTTAACTTTATTTTTTCAAACTGTTGCATAAAAAACTCCTTTTATAACATAAAAGGAAAAGCCACGGGAAGTGGCTTTTTAGTAAGTCAACTGCTTTCTTCCTTTTGCTCTGCGGCGGGCTAATACCTTACGGCCGTTAGCGGTAGCCATTCTCTTTAAGAAACCGTGCTCTTTCTTACGATGAAGTTTCTTGGGCTGATAAGTTCTTTTCATTAATTCCAACCTCCTTGTTTACATTGGTCATATAAAAAACACAAATGCATTTATTTTTCAATTAGATAACCTATCAGTTTGACATTATACCCTAAAGAGTACCTTTCTGTCAACTAAAATCTGCAAATTAAGGGGTATTTTTTAAAAAACTCTTGCAAAACAATACGGCTTGTGATAATATATCTGTGTTCGGCAATATATTGTGTAACAAAAAATTTAATACGGGGGTATAGCTCAGCTGGGAGAGCGCTTGAATGGCATTCAAGAGGTCAGCGGTTCGATCCCGCTTATCTCCACCAAAAAGACAGACCGTCACAAGATGGTCTGTCTTTTTGTGTTTATGCGCACTGCGCATAACTTAATTTTGCGGTAAAACCGCAAACATCGTTTGACCGATAGGTCAACATCGTTAAAAAGTCCCGCCTAGGCGGGACTTAATTTTATTTTTACTTATTCTTCTGTTTCGGTGGTTTCTTCTGCGTGAGCTTCGGCAACAGGGATATCTTCTACTACGGGTTCTGCGACTTCGGGTAATAAATCGTTGTGGAAATTAACCATTGTTGCACTCATATACGGAATAACATAAATATAGGCAATACCAAATGTTATTGCACCTAAAAGTGCCCAACCGATAAAAGAAAGACCTAATACGAAATAATCCATTTTATGACCGTGCATCATAGCTTTTGAGCGGTTAATGGCTTCAAGAGCGCTGATACCCTTATTTTCTGCAACTATGTACATTGCCTGAGAATAGGAAATTGCCTTAATAATGCCTGGGATATAGAAAAGCAAACTCCAAAGGAATGTGAATAAACCAACTAGAAAAGTAGTTTTAAAGGCGGTCCAGAAATCATCAAAGCCTGAGAAAACATCCTTCACCTCAGGGTCTTGACCTTTTGCAAGGTTAAGATAAATTCTTACCATGCTCAGCGAAAATGCGGGAGTAAGGATAAATGTTACTGCCAAAGGACCTACAACTGGTATCAAACTAAGGATAAGACCCGCCAAACCTGCTATTACAGCAATAATTACGGTAACAAGAAATAGTATACCGATTTTGCCGCAAATTTGCTCTTTAGCCATTTGCTTTAATTCTGCTCTTGTTTTCATTTGTTTATCTCCTTAGAGTTTATTACAAAGCAAAAACTTTGTTGTTATTATTTTACTATAAAAATACAGATTTTTCAACATTTTTCTATTTTTTAAAGCCCCATTGCTACCGTTAGCATTTTTTCGATTTTTTTATAAATTTCCTCTGCTTTTTCTATAGGCAGAGGATTTTTTCCTTTGCCTATTTCCACCGTAAAAGCAGGGCGGTCAAATTCCAAAATAAACCAATCCTTAAAGCCGCCGCCCGATGCCAAACCCATAGGCACATCAAGGGCGTATCCCGACTCGGTGGCAAGTATTTCCGCCATCCTTTTACTGCGCTTCGGGTGGATATTTTTATACCCGTGATAGATAACTTCACCTTGGGAATGAAGGGCTAATGCGTGGCAAACATTTGCCCTGCGGCACAGGTCGCAAAGGGCTTTTGTTTCGGGCTCACTTTCGGGTGCCCGTCCGCCGTAACGGGTGGGCGAAGGTCCCCATATACCCGCTCTTTCCTCCCGTTTTTTAAGGTCTTCCCAGTCGGCATTAAAATTATGGTTTATATCCACGCCTCTGAAATTTGAGTTCCATATTTTAAAGTTCCCTTGGCACAAATTTCTGATTTCTTTTTCCTTTCCGACGCAACCCTTTTCACCGAGGATACTGATATCGCAACCGTCGGGGTTTATTCGGGGTAAAATCAAAATACTTCTTTTGGCGAAAATTCTTTTTAAATCAACGCCGCATAATTTCTCACCCTTTTTTATGCTTTTGCCCAAGGCCTCTAGAAAAAACAAGGTGATATTGGTGGTTATATGTTCACTCCCGTGAAAAGCAGCGGCATATAAAACACTTTCTCTCCCCGCCCCAATTTTTATTCCCTTAATATCAAGACCTCGCACGCTTTTTCCAATGGTAAAGGTTTTAAAAAACGGATACTCGTGACAAAGCGCCCGTAAGGTTTTATTAAGGTTACTATAACTATAATTCTCTGATTTTATCAACATTTTACCGCCCCGTTAGTTAATGAAATAGTATATTTATATTAAAATATACAATATATAGCACTTGAAATATGCGGCGAAATAGAGTATAATTAATTGATTTTATTTTCCCAAGGAGTGACTCTTTTTGAAAACCTATCTTGAAATGACAAGGGAAGAATTATCGGCCGAGTTTAAAATCGTTAAAGCCGAGTATGAAAAACTCCGCTCTTTGCACCTTACCCTTGATATGTCCCGCGGAAAACCCGGGGCCGACAATATGGATTTAAGTGAAAAAATGTTTGACCTTGTTGGCAATGACACAGGGTTTAAAAATATCGACGGTATCGATTGCCGTAACTATGGCGGTCTTGACGGTCTTCACGAATTAAAAATTCTTTTCTCAAAAATTCTTGAAGTTCCCGAGGACCAGATTATAGTAGGCGGCAACTCATCCCTCAATATGATGTATGATACCATTGCTCAGGCAATGACCCACGGCTTCGGCTCTACCCCTTGGCTATTGCAGGGAAAACTTAAATTCCTCTGCCCTGTTCCCGGATATGACCGTCACTTTGCCATTGCAGAGTATTTTGGTTTTGAACTTATCCCCATCCCTATGGACGAAAACGGTCCCGATATGGATGCTGTTGAAGAATATATTAAAGACCCTTGCGTTAAGGGTATCTGGTGCGTTCCCAAATACTCAAATCCCGAAGGAATTACCTATAGCGACCAAGTTGTCCGCAGATTTGCGAATTTAAAACCCGCCGCAAAGGATTTCCGCATTTTCTGGGATAACGCTTATGTTGTTCACGACCTTTATGATGAGGGCGATAGCCTCCTTAATATCTATGATGAGTGCGTTAAGGCGGGTAATCCCGACCTTCCCCTTATCTTCGCATCCACCTCTAAAATCACCTTCCCAGGCGCAGGTGTTGCAGTTGAGGCGGCAAGTCCCAACAATGTGGCTATGCTAAAGGGCAGAATGAAATTCCAGACCATAGGTCCTGACAAACTCAATCAGCTTCGCCACTCACGCCTTCTTCGCTCTATGAGCGACCTTAAGGCTCATATGAAACGCCATGCCGACTGCATCAGACCCAAATTCCAGAATGTTCTCGATGCTTTTGATGCTTCTTTGGCATCTACAGGTATTGCCCGTTGGACCAACCCCAAAGGCGGATATTTTATAAGCCTTTATGTTTTAGATGGTTGCGCTAAGCGTACCGAGCAACTTTGCGCTAATGCAGGTCTGGTGCTTACCCCCGCAGGCGCCGCTTACCCCTACGGCCTTGACCCTAAGGATTCAAATCTTCGTATAGCCCCCACCTATCCTTCCGCAGAGGAAATCGGCACCGCCGCAAAGGTGCTTTGCGCCGCCGTAAGATACGCCGCTTTGGAGAAGCTTTTGCAAGATTAAATTGACATAATGTCTATTTAAATATATAATATCTATATTAACAAAATTGGAGGAATACCAATGAAGTCCAAAAGAACAGGTAAGCTTTGGTTCTTTGTGATTTTTCTGTTGATTCTTGCATTTACCTATGCATCCTTCTTCGGAATTTACAATTACTATGGCGATACCAAAACCGTTTACACAAAGGGAGCAAATGATATCCGCTGGGGTATCGATATAAGCGGCGGTGTTGAAGCCGTGTTTTCTCCCGATATCAAGGATGTTGAGATAACCGCCGAGGATATGGAATCCGCCAAAGCAATTATCGAAACCCGTCTTGTTAACAATAATATTACCGACTATGAGGTTTACCTTGATTCTGCTAACCATCAGGTTATCGTTCGCTTCCCTTGGGCCGCAGAAGAAAGCGATTTTGACGCTCAGGAAGCCATCAGAGAGCTTGGCGAAACCGCTCAGCTTTCCTTCCACAGCGGTGACAGTAACTCAACCCCCGCATTTATGAAGGGTGAGGTTGTTGAAAGCGCTACCGCTTCCTATGATGAGCAGCACGGTTATGTAGTTGCCCTTCGCCTTAACGGTACAGGCGCCGCCGCATTTGCTACCGCTACTGCCGAAGCCGCCGCTAATAAGACCAATATTTCTATCTATATGGATGATGAGCAGATTTCTTCTGCTTCCTGCTCTGAAGCTATCACAGGCGGTCAGGCAATTATCTACGGTAACTTCACTGCCGAATCGGCAAGCGAGCTTGCAAACCTTATCAATGCAGGTTCTCTCCCCTTCGCCCTCTCGGTTGATGATAGCAAACTCCAGATAATCTCCCCCACCTTGGGCTCCAACGCTTTAGAGGTTATGGTAATTGCAGGTTCTATCGCCTTTGCCGTAGTTTGTCTTATTATGATTCTCCGTTACCGCGTTAACGGTTTTGTTGCCGCTATCGCACTGCTCGGTCAACTTGCAGGTACAATCGCTTGTATTTCAGGCTTCTTCCCCGGAACCTCAAGTTTCACACTCACCATCCCCGGTATTGCAGGTATTATCCTTTCTATCGGTGTGGGCGTTGACTGTAATGTTATCGCAGCAGAGCGTATCCGCGATGAGTTCCAAAACGGCAAAACCATCGACGGCGCTATCGATTCGGGCTATAAGAACAGTTTGAGCGCTATTATCGACGGTAACGTTACCATCGTTATTGTTTCTCTCGTACTTATGGGCGCCTTCGGTACTTCCGATAGTTTTTTAACCAAGATTCTCTCCTTTATCTTCTCTGCCTTTGGCACCTCTATTACAGGCTCTATCTATTCCTTCGGTTACACCCTTTTAATCGGTGTTATATTCAATCTTATTATGGGCGTTCTTGCTTCCAAGCTTATGTTAAAGAGCGTATCTCAGCTCAAGTTCATGAGAAAGCCCTTCTTGTATGGAGGTAAGAAAAATGGCTAATAAAACAATTAACACTAAAAAGGCATTTAAAATTTCGGTTTTAGTTTATGCCGCAGTATTTATCGTAGGTATAATCATTACCCTTTTTGCAGGTGTTAAAATGGATATCGACTTTAGCGGAGGTACCATTTTAAGCTACTCCTATGAAGGCGAAATCGCCGAAAAGGATTTCGATAAAGTTGTTGACGAAGTTCTTGATAAGCAGTATAAATTGAGTCAGAACACCTCTATTTCGGGCGATACTAAAACATATATCGTAACCCTCGCTGATAAGGAAGCCCTTTCTGCAGAAACTCAGGAAAAGCTTATTACCGAGCTTACCAAAACCTTTAAGGATAACAAGGTTGCCCTTTATGACTCTAAGTCGGTTAACCCCTCTATTGCAGGTGTTTTCTTCCTTAAATGTTTAGCCGCAGTTTTACTTGCCGCCGCTTTGGTGGTTGTATATGTTGGCTTCCGCTTTAAGAAAATCGGCGGCGTTTCGGCGGCTCTCACCGCCCTTTGCGCATTGGTACTTGACCTGTTTGTGAGCTTCTTTGCCTGCGTGATTTTCCGCCTTCCCGTTGACTCCAACTATATCGCAGTTGTGCTGACAATACTCGGTTACTCGCTTAACGATACCATCGTTATTTACGATAAAGTTAGGGAAAACGCTAAATATTATCCTGAACTTTCTGTTGCGGAGAATATGGATAAATCCATCACTCGCGTAATGGTTCGTAATATCGTTACTACTACCACCACCGTTTGCGCAGTCCTTACCATTATTGTGGTTTCAGAGATTTTCGGTTTAACCTCTCTTCGCTCATTTGCAATTCCTATGATATTCGGTCTTATTTCCGGTTGCGCTTCATCCCTCTTTGTTTCAGGTCCCCTTTGGGTTAAATACAGAGAATATAAAGATGCAAAACCAAAGAAGAATAAGAAAAGATAAAAGACAAAAAGGAACGGATTCCTCCGTTCCTTTTTTTGTTGTGAGTTATACGTTATGAATTTGGCAAAGCCGCTGATAACTCTTATCTTATATCTGCGTTTAGAAAAACACGCTATAGAGTTCTTTTTCTTCGGTTTCTATATTGCCGGCCGAGGCATAATCACAAACGGGGGTTTCGTAAACAAATCCGTTCTTTTCAAACCTTGCTTTATAGCTTAATATCACATCTGCATCATTAGAAACCTTTGTGAGCGAAACCGTCATATCCTCGTCAGCTTTAAATTCACCGTCAAACATTTCTTCTCCCGTATTGCCTATAAGCTTACTTCTGCTAAGTAACACCGCGCCTTTTCTGATGGTGCATTTTGCCTCATCCACCAAAATTCTGCCTATTATTCTATCGTACTGGGATGGTCCTGCCATACGGGCAAATTCCCAATCCTTCAACTCATGCCTCTTAACCGCTCCCGACCACTTATTTATGTGAGGGGTATTATCAAACCCTATCTTAATATTAATGCTCTTCTCTGTTGCGGGAACCTCAAAGAAACCGTTCATTGCCATATAAGCCTTACCGCCGAAGCTGATTTTTCCAACCCTCGTCCAAACGGGGATTCTCAGTCTTATCGGGAGGGCCTTACCCTCAAAACTTATATTGATATCGGCATTCGAGGTATTAAGGTAATCTCCGCTCACCTTAACCCTCACTTTAGTTTCCCCTGCCGTTATTTCTGCTTCAAATTGGTGATAAAGGGCTATAGTTATACTCTTGCCGTCACTAAACAAAGCCGACTGGGCGGCATTTAAAAGACCTCTTGGCATATTGTTTACGCAACAGTGGTTATACTTTAAATTAGATTGGGCTACGGCCATAGTATGAATCCCCGCGCTACAAACCGCGCGGGCTCCCCATTTGCCATCCTTATTGGCTGAGGCAAGAAGAGGATTATAGTAAGCAAGCTCAATACTATCTAAATATTTTGACTTGCCCGTAAGCTTGAAAAGTTCACTGCAAAGTCTTATGTAATGGATAACATCACAGGGCTCGGTCATAGAATTCTGCTCGTGGGCGGCATTATAATACTGGTCATTATAGCCCACAGAGAAAAGTATATTCTTTTCATCTTTTTCTAAAAGCTCGTAAAAGTTTTCGGCGGCAGTAAGATATTTTTCCTCACCCGTTACTCTGTAAAGCTCGATTATTCCATCAAAGCAAGAGAGGGATTCATAGGTTTTAGACCATTTGATGAAATTCTCATACCACTCGCAAGGCCGTGTTTTGTTAAGTGAATTATATATAAGACCTGCTATTTTTGGGGTTTCCCAACGAGCCGCTATATCAAGACAAAAATCAAGGTATTTTTTATCCTCTGTATAACGGTATAGAATAAGCATTGGCTTCATAATAGATCCCGAGGGAAGTCCGCAGAATGTACCCGTATCTAAGATATGAGTGCCCATTTCTTTAAGCTCGGATATAAGATGGTCGGCAAGGCGTATGGCGCCCTTTAATATTTCATTATCCTCTGTGAGAGAATAAACCTCAAGAAGTCCCCAAAGAGTATACTTTCTTGACCAAATATTCCAATTCCAATCGCAATTCCAACCGATTATAGCTTTGGTTTCATTAGGGTCTGCAGCAAAAAAGTTTTTAGAATTTTTATAGGTTCCGATATATCCGTCTTCCCTTTGCAGAGATAAAAGATTATAACAAGCGTTTCTTATAAACTCTTTTAGGTCATCATCGCCTTTATACTCTGCAACGCGACAAGCGCTTATTATCCATTTGCCCCAAAATTCGCCCTGCCAATAGCAAACTGCGGTTTCGTCATCAACCTGATTTCTAAAGGCATCTTCACACTCTTTATAAACCGTATTTTTAGCAAAATCGGATAAAATGCGTTCTTCAAAGAAAATATCGGTAAGGCGGGCGATTTTACCCTCCAATCTTAAGTTTTCCAAAGCTACGGGATTAAAGGTATCCTTAATTTTATATTGAATCACTTTTACCACCCTTTCTTACTCTCATTTTAGCACGCACCCTCTGTTCTTTTCAACAAAATAGCAGGTTTTGGATAAAATTTTAATAAAATGCTAATTTTTCGCAAAAAATTACCCGAATGTCAGATGACATTCGGGTAAAAACCTTTTATTTAATTCTTCCGAGAATAAGTTCGCCCTTTTCGGGAAGGAAGGTAACGAAGCCGTTTATGCTATTTTTATCAATCTTGCCCTTAATGGCGCCAAACTTATACTTGTAGCCGTTATGAACATAGTGAATGGCTTTTTTGTCCCATTTAACGATATTGTTATCCCATTCGTTAACACCCTCGCCGTGACCTTGACCGTCTTCAACAAATTCCTTTTCGGGCATAGCATATCTGAACTGCCACCTAACGCTCTCAGGAGCCTTAAGGGTAATCTTATCGGCAACGATAATCTCAATATCTCCTAAATCGGTTATGGCCTTAAAGTTAAGAGCACCGTCTTCGTTCTTGATTTCGGTTTTCTTAAACTGCACCGCTCTCTTCTTTCCGTTTTTAACGGTTACGGGATAAATACCAGCTCTTACAAACTCATTACTCCAAACATAACCGTCAACTGCGGGAAGGTTATCATAGGTGCAGCTATGGGTGGCGCAATTCTTATCTATATATCTTCCCTTATATTCATCATCATAAAGATAAATATCCCTTATCCAGAACATTTTATTCTGAACATAAACGTTAGCGCGAAGGTCCGTATTATAGCACCAATAGGACTTTCTGCCACTTTCAAAGTAATCCTCCTCTGCGGCATAGACGGAAGCGGGAGTGGTATCGTATTTATCCATAAACCACTTGGCAGTTTCGGAGAATTTTTCAAATACTACCTTGCCTTCATCTGCAAGCTTTTTAGCGCCGCCAACCTGCAAGGGAGAGCCAACGCTAACGTTATAAAGGGTCCAGGCAAAGCCGTTTTCCTGACCGATTTGGGTATAGGTGAACTGACTGTTTAAGGGGTTGCACTCGTTTCTATAGTAATTATTTATGTAATCAGGGTGACCGCCGGTAACCTTACTTGCAGGCTCCATGGTCATAACATTTCTTAAAATGTTAGCGCCGCCGCCTACGGTAGCAAGATAAGGATGGTCGTAGCAATAGATAGGGCATTCGCCAAGCATTCTGAAGGCAACCAGATTCATCTGGTTTTTCTTATCCTTGGCGGGAGCAAACATATTGTTTTTATTGGGATAGTAAAGCGACCTGTGACCGCCCCACATAGTGTAACCGTCGGTACCAATCTGCTCACGGCACATACAAGAGCCAATAACGCCGTACTTCTCTGCCATATAGTTCATAGAGAAGGCGTCGATATGCCAAGAGCCAACAACAACGGGATGATAACCGAAGATTTCCTTAAACTTTTTGAAATATTCATCGATAAGGAGAATTCTTTCTTCGGGGGTATAGCCGATAAGGAAGCCAACCTCGTTGTACCAGTCCCAAGTAAATCCTTCTCGGCCGCGCCACTTAAGACCAACTGCTTCAACAAGCTGCTTTGGTATTTCAAACCAACCGCCCAGCTCAACCATTTTACTATCTTCCGCAGAGAGCACCTTGATAAACCCATCATCAATAAGGGCATCATACTGCAAAAGGAAGGTTACGGGAACATCAAATTCCTTTGCAACCTTCAGCTGCTCAACCACGGGCTCAATCATATAATCAAAATCGTGAGCCTGGTTTACACCGCGAAGAAAGTTGATAAAATTAATTCTGTTGGTACATTCCATAAAAAACACCTCTTAAGGTTATTGATACTTTCATTATACCTTTAAAGCAGAAAAAAGCAACCCCCAGTTGCCTTATTTTTTTATCTTTTTTCACCCGTCTTTTAACAAATTTTCCAATATATAAAAAGGGAACGCCACATCGGGCGTTCCCTAAAAATTAAAATTCACTTGTTATTGCCAATTTTCCGTTTTTGGACTCAAATAAAATTTCTCCGTCGCGGCTCTTTTTAGAAATCTTACCCTCGGCAACCTTAAGTTTATACTTGAAGTTGTTGTGAACATAAGAAATGCTATCCTTATTCCACTTAACAAGGTTATCATCCCAAGCGTTAACATTATCGCCGTGACCCTGACCGCCTTCCTTAATCTCATCGTGAGGCATTGCATATCTAAACTGCCACTTAAAGTTTTCGGGAGCGGTGATTTCGATTTTTTCACCCGCAGTTATGGTAACATGGCCGAGTTCGGTGAAGAATTTAATGGTTAAAACGCCGTTTTCTTCCTTGGCTTCAATCTCTTTATATTCTACAAGGCGGTATTTACCGTTTCGCTCTACCACTGGATAAAGACCTGCGCGGGTAAACTCATTACTCCAGTTACAACCGTCAACTGCAGGAAGTGCATCAAACATCATACCGTGCTCGGTGCAGGGTGTATCATAATAACGCTCTTTATAATCATCGCTATAGAAATAGATATCTCTAATCCAGAAATGCTTTCTTTGAGCGTACACATTGATTCTGTAATTCTTATTATAGCACCAATAGGATTTTCTGTTACCCTTAACAAAATCCTTCTCTGCTACTGCAACACTTGAAGGAGTATCGGGGTTGTTTTCTCTCCACCATTTTACAGTATCGGCGAATTTTTCAAACTTAATAAGTCCCTTATCAATATATTCCTTAAATATGGGGAACTGAACCTTTAGTCCAGGTCCTATTCTTCCCCAACCGAAGCCGTTTTCCTGACCTACCTGTGTATAACAGAAGGTGGAATTGAGGGGGTTACAGGTATTATCAATATAATTTCTTACAAAGCCCTCGCTACCACCAACATTTGCGAATGCGGGTTCCATAGTGTTAGGATGGCAGAGATAATCGGTTGCGCCATAATTTTTAACAAGGAACTGGTGGTCATAGTTATAAATAAGGTCCTCACCGAGCATTTTGAATATAGGCATATTTATTCTGTTTTCGGGTGTTTGCGCAGGAAGATACATATTCTTTTTAGAGGGGTAATAGGGGTTATGGTTGCCACCGAAGATACTGTAACCGTCGGTGCCAATCTGGTCGCGGCACATACATGCGCCTAAAACGCCGTATTTTTCTTCCATATAGTTAAGGGAAACGGCATCATTATGCCAGGAACCCACAACCTGAGGATAATAGCCGAATATTTCTTTAAACTTTTCAAAATATGTATCAATAAGCAGTTTTCTTTCATCGGGGGTATAACCGATAAGGAAGCCAACCTCATTATACCAGTCCCAAGTAAAGCCTTCGCGGCCGCGCCACTTAAGACCTGCGGCTTCAACGAGTTGTTTTGGGGTTTCAAACCAAGCGCCTACCTCTACGATTTCGGGGTCTTCGGCTTTTATAATTTCCAAAAATCTGGGGTCAATAAGAGCGTCGTACTGCAAAAGAAAAGTTACGGGAACATTATATTCCTTCGCAAGTTTAATCTGCTCACGCACGGGCTCCAGCATATACTCGATATCGTGGGCTTGATTTTCGCCTCGAAGGAAGTTAATAAAATTATACCTATTATTCATAATGCCACCTCATTCATTTGGTTACTTTCATTATACAAAAAAACGGGGTTAAGTCAACCCCGTTTTTGCTTAATAATTTAAGTTTTTTTGCCTTATTTTCCTAATTTTTTAAGGAATTTTTCGGTTCTTTCAATGGCCTCAATAATATGCTCGGTAGAATAGCAATAAGACGCTCTTATAAAGCCCTCGCCGCCCTTACCGAAGGCGGTACCGGGTACCAGCGCCACCTTTTCTTCCATAAGAAGTTTTTCGCAGAATTCATCGCTGCTCATTCCCGAAACCTTAATTGAAGGGAAGGTATAAAACGCGCCCTTTGGCTCACGGCAGGTCATACCGATTTCGTTAAAAGAGGAAACCATCAGTTTTCTTCTGCGGTCATACTCTTTCTTCATATTTTCTACCGCTTCATCACCGTTTTTAAGGGCTTCGATAGCCGCATATTGAGCGGTGGTTGGGGCGCACATTATAGCATATTGATGAATTTTAGTAACATTCTTAATAATTTCTTTAGGACCGCAAGCGTAGCCAAGACGCCAACCCGTCATAGAAAAGGTTTTTGAAAAGCCGTTTATAGTTAACGTTCTATCCCACATACCCTCAATAGAAGCAAAAGAGGTATGTTTTTTACCAAAGGTAAGCTCCGCATAAATTTCATCGGAAATTACAATTATATTGGTATCCTTCAAAACCTCTGCGATTTTCTCTAAATCCTCTTTTTCCATAATTGCGCCCGTAGGGTTGCAAGGATAGGGTAAAATGAGGGCTTTAGTTTTTGGGGTTATGGCGGCTTTGAGGGCTTCGGCGGTAAGTTTGAAATCATCTTCCGCGCGGGTCTCGATAATAACGGGAGTGCCTCCTGCGAGAGCGGTCATGGGCTCATAGCAAACATAACTGGGCTGAGGAATAATAATTTCATCGCCCGCCTCAGTTATGGCGCGGATAACACCGTCAATAGCCTCGCTTCCGCCAACAGATATTAAAATTTCATTTTCGGGATTATATTTTACCCCATACTTCCTCTCAACATATCGGCTTATTTCTTCCCTTAGAGGCATAAGACCCGAATTGGAGGTATATTTTGTTTTGCCTCGCTCTAAAGAGGCAATTCCTGCCTTGCGAATGTGCCACGGAGTTTGGAAATCGGGCTCGCCGACACCAAGGGATATAACCCCTTCCATAGTAGCGGCAATATCAAAAAATCTTCTAATGCCCGATGGCTTCATTTCGCTGACAGTAGTGTTAAAAACCTTACTGTAATCTATCATAATATATACTCTCTATCGTCACCCTCGTTTTCACATAGGATAACATCCATTTCTTTATATCTTCTCATAACAAAGTGGGTTGCGGTTGAAGTAACCGAATCAATAGTTGCAAGTTCTTTTGCAACAAAACGGGCTATATCGTGAAGGTTTTTGCCCTTAACAACAACATTAAGGTCATATCCGCCCGACATCAGATAAACCGATTCAACCTGAGGATAAGACGCAACTCGCGCCGCAACCTCTTCGAAGCCCAAATCTGCCTTTGGTATAACATTAAGTTCAACCATAGCTGAAACGGGCGCATCCTCGCACTTTTCAATATCTACAATAGTTTTATATCCCTTTATAACGCCATCGTTTTCGAGGGCTTTAATCTCGGATTCCACTTCCGCCGCCGTTACACCCAACATTTTGGCCATTTGCTCTAAGGTATATCTTGCATTTTCGGTGAGCATCTTTATAATTTCTTTTCTCATTTTCTGCCTCCGCTAATTTCACTATATATTATATTTATAATACATAAATTTACTCATTTAGTCAATATTTTTCCGCTACTTGAAAAAATATATATTATTTGGTATTATATAGATTAGTAATTTAAAAGGGTGTTTTTATGATTAACTCTACGGTTGCCGCCATTTCCACCCCAGCGGGCGAAGGCGGAATAAGCGTAATAAGAATATCGGGCGACGATGCCATAAATATTGCGGACAAGTGCTTTTTTGCCTTTTCGGGCAAACCTCTTTCCGCTCTTTCGGGTTATAGCGCCGCATACGGCCAGATTAAAACTAATGACGGCTCGGTTATTGACGATGGCGTTGCCCTTCTTTTCCGCGCACCGAAAAGTTATACGGGTGAGGATACGGTAGAAATCTCCGTTCACGGCGGTAACGCCGCTTCCCGCGCCGTACTTCGAAGAATTTTAGAGTGTGGCGCAAGACTTGCCGAGGGCGGCGAATTCACAAAACGCGCCTTTTTAAACGGCAAACTTGACCTTTCGGAAGCCGAGAGCGTTATGGGGGTTATAACCGCCCGAAGCGATGCGGCATTAAAACTTTCCCGCGCGGGTAAAAACGGTACTATAAGCCGCCGCACCGAAGAACTCAGAGAAAAACTTCTTCATACTGCCGCCTGTTTTGCCGCATATTCGGATTTTCCCGATGAAGATATCCCCGATTTGGAGCCGCAAAAGTTTATTGGTCTTTTAAATGAGTGCCAAGAGGAGCTTTTTAAAATGCTCAAAAACTTTGATGCGGGAAAAATCATCCGCGAGGGTATCGACTGCGCCATTGTAGGTAAGCCAAATGTGGGAAAATCAACTCTTATGAATCTGCTCTCGAAAGCAGAAAAATCAATTGTTACCGATATTGCGGGAACTACCCGTGATATTGTTGAAAACACCGTCACTTTAGGTGATATAATCCTTAACCTTGCCGATACGGCAGGTATACGCGATACTGCTGACAAGGTAGAAAAAATTGGTGTTGAAAGGGCGGTAGAGAGAACCCGCACTGCAGGAATTATCCTTGCGGTTTTCGATAGTTCTTCTCCTCTTAGCCCTGACGATCTTACCCTTCTCCAAGAAATTAAGGGTAAGCCCTCGGTGGTTATACTTAACAAAACCGATTTGGGTGCAATACTTTCGGAAAGAGATTTTGATGGCTTTAAGGTGGTTTCTCTCTCGGCCAAATCGGGTGACGGAGAGGAAGAACTCATAAAGGCTATCACCGAAACAGTGGGACTAAATAAGTTATCCTCCGATGATGCAGTTCTTATTACCGAAAGGCAAAGAGAATGCGCAGAACGGGCCCTTATAAGTGTAAAAGAAGCACTTAACGCCTATCAGTCCGGCGTTACTCTTGATGCCGTTGGCGTTCTTGTTGACTCTGCTGTTGAGGCTCTGTTGGAACTCACAGGTAAGCGAGTTACAAACGAAGTAGCCGCAGAGGTGTTTAAAAGATTTTGTATAGGAAAGTAGTTTATGATACCAAGTTATAAAGCTGAAAATTATGATGTTGCCGTAATCGGCGGAGGTCACGCGGGAATTGAAGCCGCTCTTGCCGCCGCGCGACTTGGCTGTAAAACCGTTATGTTCACCATTTCTCTTGACTGGGTAGGAAATATGCCCTGTAACCCATCCATTGGCGGAACCGCCAAAGGTCACCTCGTTAGAGAAATTGACGCGCTGGGCGGTGAAATGGGCAAAGCGGCAGACAAGACAACTTTACAAAGCCGTATGCTTAACCGAGGCAAAGGACCTGCGGTTTATTCCCTCAGGGCCCAGATTGACCGCCGCGCATATAGCGGATATATGAAACATGCCGTTGAGCTTCAAAAAAATTTGGATGTTAAACAGGCAGAAATTATAAACATAGAGAAAAAAGATGACGGTTGGCATCTACTTACCCGCCTTGGCGCCGATTATCTTTCTAAAACCGTTATTATCGCAACAGGCACATTTTTAGGCGGTAAGGTTTATATCGGCGAAGTGAATTATGAAAGCGGACCCGATGGCAACTTCCCCGCCACAGAACTTGCTAAATGCCTTAAAGAGATGAATTTACCTCTTATGAGATTTAAAACAGGTACCCCTGCAAGAGTGCTAAGGGATAGTATTGATTTTTCAGCACTCGAAATTCAAGAGGGCGATAGTGAGACCGTACCCTTTAGTTTTTCCACCAAGGAAAACCCAAGAAACACCGAGGTTTGCCATATTGCCTACACCAATGATGAAACCAAGGAAATCATCCTTAAAAATCTTCACCGTTCTCCCCTTTACAAAGGGGATATTGAGGGTGTTGGCCCCCGTTATTGCCCCAGTATTGAGGATAAAATCGTTCGTTTTGCCGATAAAAAGCGTCATCAACTTTTCATAGAGCCTTGCGGCGCGGATACTGAGGAAATGTACCTTCAAGGTATGTCCTCTTCCCTTCCCGAAGAGGTGCAAATAGAATTTTACCGCTCTATTAAGGGACTCGAAAATGTAAAGGTTATGCGCAATGCATACGCTATTGAGTATGACTGCATTGACCCTATAGGTCTTGAAGCCACCCTTGAAATCAAAGGACAAAAAGGTCTATTTGGCGCAGGTCAGTTTAATGGCTCGTCCGGCTACGAAGAAGCCGCCGCTCAAGGACTTGTTGCAGGTGTAAACGCTGCTCATCAGGTTTTAGGTAAAGAGCCCCTTGTTCTTTCCCGCGCATCTTCTTATATTGGCACTCTTATTGACGACCTTGTAACCAAAGGTTGCCAAGACCCCTATAGAATGATGACTTCCCGTAGTGAATACCGCCTTATTTTAAGGCAGGATAATGCCGATGACCGACTTATGCCCGTAGGTTATGAACTCGGTCTTATCGACGAAGAAACCTATAATGCATTTTTAGAGCGTAAAACATTAAAGGAAAAGGAACTCGAAAGGGTCAAATCTGTGTTTTTAGGACCTTCAGAAGAATTAAACCTAGTTTTAGAGGAATGCGGTACCGCGCCTTTATCTACGGGTTGCCGCCTTTCTGATTTAATCAAGCGTCCCCAACTTTCATATAAGGTTTTAGCGCCCTTTGATAAAGAAAGACCAAATCTTCCACCGGAAGTGCAAGAAAAGGTGGAAATAGAAATTAAATACGAAGGCTATATAACCCGTCAGGAAGCGCAAGTAAACGAAATGCTTCGCCTTGAAAAGCGGATTATCCCAGAGGACATAAATTATGACGATGTTTATGGTCTTCGTCTTGAGGCGCGTGAAAAACTAAATAAGGTAAGACCTAAAAATATAGGTCAGGCATCACGAATTTCGGGTGTCAGCCCCGCAGACATTTCAGTACTTCTAATTTATCTTAAAACGGAGTAATATATGATAACTTACGATTACGAAAAAATTGCCCCTCTTTGCGCGGATTTTGGTTTAGAGTTAACGGCGGAAATTAAAAACCGCCTTACCCTTTACGGAAATCTCCTAACAGAGTGGAACGAAAAAATGAATTTGACCGCCATAACTGACCCTGAGGGAGTTTTATATAAGCATTTTTATGACTGCCTTCTCTTTTTTAAGAATGTAGAAGTTAAAAAAGGCGCTAAAATTATAGATGTAGGTACGGGCGCTGGTTTTCCCGGTATGGTATTAAAAATCGCCCGACCTGATATAGATTTAACACTACTGGACGGACTTAATAAACGCCTTATATTCTTAAACGAAGTTTTAAAAGAACTTGATTTAACTGCCGAAACCGTGCATCTTCGCGCCGAAGAAGGTGGACAGAAAAAAGAATACAGGGAGCAATACGATATTGCCTGCGCAAGAGCCGTGGCCCCCCTAAATGTGCTTTCGGAATACTGTATCCCCTATGTTAAAAAAGGCGGTCTGTTTGTAGCAATGAAAGGCGACCGCGGGCAAGAGGAATTAGAGGCGGCGAGAAACGCCTTTAAAATTCTCGGATGCGAAAAACCCCATATTATATGCGAAACTTTAACGGGAGAAGAAGCGCGAACCTTTATTATTTCAAAAAAAATATCGCAAACTCCGCCAAAATACCCAAGAAACAACGGAAAGATTTCAAAAGCCGCCCTTTAAAAAGGCGGTTTTTCTGTTTTTATAGGGAATTTACCCGACCGATTTTTCTTTACATTTCTTAAAATTTAACTTATCATTTATTTGTAACAAATCGAGGGAGGTAAAAGGTATGAAAATTTTAAAACGGCCAAAATTTTTAATGCTAAAATCCTCCGACATTAAAGAAGAAAGTGGAAAACACAAAAATTATAACCCTATTGAACTTGAAGCCTTAATTGGTAGCATTGCCGCCAACGGAATTATCGAGCCTTTGCTGGTGGCAAAGGAAAAATGGCATACATATCGGCTCATTTCGGGCAGTAAACGATTGTTTTGTGCCAAAGAAATTGGTATGAGGCGAATCCCTTGCATTGTTCTGGCAGCCGATACCCAAACCCGCCGTCTTTACCGCCTTATAACTTCCCTTTGCCGATACGAAACCCATTACCTAGAACACGCCAAACTTTTAAAAGAGATTATGGACAAGGATAATTTAGAAGTAGGACAACTTGCCGCCCTTTCGGGACTAAAATCCGTAACGGTGCAAAACAAACTTCGCCTTTTGGAACTTCATCCCGAAATAAAGGAGAAACTTTTACGCTTTAATTTAAGTGAAACCTGCGCCAGAATAATCTGCCGCCTTCCTCTGACAAGCCAAAATTATCTTTTGGAAAAGGTGGTGCGAGAAAATCTGAGTGAGCGCGGTCTGCAGCTTGAAATAAGCCGCCTACTCACCGAAGAACACTACGAAAATATAGATTTTTCTGCAGAAGAAAAAGCAAAAGAAACTCCCGAAGCGCCAAAACGAAAATCGGCTCTCGGCGACTCAAAGCTACTCACTAACAGTTTGTTACGCCTTGTAGGCCGCGCCGAAGAATCGGGTGTAAAAGCCACGCTTAAAACGGTGGAAACCGAAAAATACACCGAATATAAAATCAGAATAAATAAGAAATTCACCCCTTCAGCCACTCAACTAAAAATAGTTTAAATGCTTTGGCTATCGGTAAATCCTGCTATCTCCTCTTTGTCCCCTTGGGGAGAGCGCAGTATTTATATAAAGGAATGGCACGGAAAACCGTATCCGCACTATTCCACCATATTCATCCCCATACACAAACAACCTCTCGAAAGAGAGGTTGTTTGTGTTTTTATTCTATTTCTTTTGTTTCGTTATCTATTGCATATTTTTGCGAAAGTTTTGTTAGTTTTTCTTCATTTCTTGATACTCTGGCATCAAGCAAAAATATCTTTACAAGCAACAAGAAGATTATTGCCACAAATATAAAGTTAGACGGTGATTCAAAACCAATTAATTCAGAAACCCAAAATATTACTTTTGGAAAAATAGACATTATCAAAAGAAAGGCACAAAAAAACAGCCAATAAAGAGTATCACC
>JAZRNX010000066.1:0-15059 GCA_045648365.1 Acutalibacteraceae bacterium | reverse complement strand
GACGAGGAATTATTCTCTCTCTTTGAAGATGGCATAACTGCCGAGGATTTGGATACAGTTATCGAGCGTTCTTTGTATATTAAGAAAAGGGTAGTTGAAGAAGATGAAAAGGAATCAGGTCTTCGCAAAACCCTTAATTTCGGACATACGGTAGGCCATGCTATTGAGGTAAACAGTCCTGACCTTTACCACGGTGAGTGTGTAGCCCTTGGAATGCTTCCTATGTGTTCGGAAGGTGTCAGAGAGAGACTTTTAAAGGTACTTGAAAGTTTGGGACTTCCCACATCTCATAATGTGCCGCCTCAAAAAATTATCGAGGCTATGAAACACGATAAGAAAAAATCGGGGGAGAGCATAACAGCGGTAAAGGTAGAAAAGGAGGGTAGTTTTACCCTCTCGGAAATGCCCTTTGATAAGCTTGAAGAAGAAATAGAAAAGGCGGGAAAAATATGAAAAACACCTTTGGCAATCAAGTTTCAATAACTCTTTTCGGCGAAAGCCACGGACAAATGCTCGGCGCCGTTATTGACGGACTTCCAGGTGGCATTAAAATCGACCGAGAATTTATCAGTTCTCAACTTTCTCTCCGCCGCCCCAGCGGAGATATATCTACGCCACGAAAAGAAACAGACGAATATAGTATTGTAAGCGGTGTATTCAGAGGATTTACAACGGGCACACCCCTTTGCATACTTATTCCTAACTCTAACACAAAATCAGAAGATTACGGCGAGGATTTAGAAATTCCCCGTCCTTCCCATGCGGACTATGCCGCCCATATAAAATATAACGGTTTTGAAAATTTTCAGGGCGGCGGTCACTTTAGCGGCAGAATAACTGCGGCTATCGTTGCGGCGGGCGCTATCGTTATATCGGCCCTTAAAAACAAGGGCATTTCAATCGGTACCCATATTGCAAGGTGCGGCGGTATAGAGGATAGAAGTTTTGCGGACTTAAATAGCGATATAAACGCTCTTTCGGTTAAAACCTTCGCCACTTTGGATGACGCCAAGGCCACCGAAATGATGTCTAAAATTAGGGAAGCAAAACAATCGGGCGACAGCGTAGGCGGTGTTCTTGAAACCGCTGTAGTAGGACTTCCCGCAGGTATCGGCGAACCCTGGTTTGATTCCCTTGAAGGTATGCTTTCCCACGCCCTTTTCTCAATCCCGGGTGTTAAGGGCGTTGAGTTTGGCGCTGGTTTTAAAATTAGTGATATGTACGGCAGTGAGGCCAACGATGCCTTCTATATAGAACACGGTGTTATTAGTACGAAGACTAATAATAGCGGCGGTATAAACGGCGGAATTTCCAATGGAAGCCCCATTATTTTCCGTATGGCATTAAGGCCTACTCCCACCATAAGCAAACAGCAAGAAAGCGTAAATCTTAAGAATAACACTAATACCGTTTTAGAGAGTAAAGGTAGACACGACCCGTGTATTGTTCACAGAGCGCGTGTAGTGGCAGACAGTATCACCGCCATAACACTCCTTGATATGATTTCGCAAAAATACGGAACAGATTGGATTGTTAAGTAATGGAATATGGTTGTATAGGAGAAGTTTTAAGGCACAGTTTTTCAGTATCTATTCATAATGAACTTTTCGGTTATAAATATGAACTTAAAGAAATAGCCCCGGAAAATCTCGGCGATTTTATGAGAGAAAAGGATTTTAGGGCAATAAATGTAACAATTCCATATAAAGAAGATGTTATTCCTTATCTTGATTTTATGGATGAGATTTCTACTCGTATAGGCTCAGTAAACACCGTTATTAACAGAAACGGAAAACTCTACGGCTATAATACGGATTTTTATGGGCTTATTGCCCTTATAAAAAAATCGGGCGCCAATCTTTCGGGTAAAAAGGTCCTTGTTCTCGGCTCGGGCGGTACCGCTAAAACCGCCGCGGCGGTAGCTGAGCATTTTGGTGCCCGTGAGATTTTTAAGGTTTCAAGAAGAAAAAGAGAAAACCATATTACATACGACAATGCCTACGCATTTCATACTGATGCGGAGATAATTATAAATACCACGCCCTGCGGAATGCACCCCAATATAAGCGGTTGCGCCTTGGATATTTCTGAGTTTGAAAATCTTGAGGGCGTAATTGATGCGGTTTATAATCCTCTTAGAAGTGAACTTGTACTTGCTGCTAAAAAAAGAGGCATAAAGGCCGAGGGTGGGCTTTATATGCTTGTATCCCAAGCTGCTTATGCCGCAGAGAAATTTGTGGAAAAATCCGTGGCAAAAAGCAAAATAGATAGAATATGTGCCGAACTGTATAAAGAAAAGGGTAATATTGTGCTTATAGGTATGCCCACAAGCGGCAAAACCACCGTAGGCAAAATCATTGCCGAAAAGACGGGAAAAGAGTTTATAGATGTTGATGAAGAAATCGTTCGCCTTTTCGGTAAATCTATATCTGATATTTTTGAGACCATGGGAGAAAGCGGTTTTAGAGAAATCGAGAAAAATGTTACCGAAACTATTTCGGCGCGGCAAAATGCTGTTATAGCAACTGGCGGCGGTGTAGTTCTCAATGAAAAAAATGTAGAAAATCTAAAGAAAAACGGCAGAATTTATTTTATCGACCGTCCTTTAGAGTCACTTGTAACCTCACCAGACCGTCCTCTTTCAAGTAACAGAATTGATTTGGAAAGAAGATACCGTGAGAGATATCAAATTTATAAAGAAAACGCAGATTTTACGGTTTTCGGTGATAAATCACCGGAAAAATTCGCTGAAGAAATAATAAAGGAATTTAAATTATGAAAATTCTCGTTATAAACGGCCCCAATATAAATATGTTAGGGGTAAGAGAGCCTGAAATTTACGGCGACAAAAGTTATAAAACCCTTAAAAAACACATTAAAGATTATGCTAAGGATAGAAAGGTAAAGGTTAAACTTTATCAGTCAAATTGTGAGGGCGATATTGTAACTAAAATTCAAAAAGCTCTCGGTAAATTTGATGGAATTGTTATTAATCCCGCCGCCTTTACACATACAAGCGTTGCTATTCTCGACGCTTTGAAATCCGTTAATATACCCGCGGTTGAGGTGCATATTTCTGCCGTTAATGAGCGTGAGGATTTTAGGCAGATAAGCTATGTCGGTAAATACTGCTTTAAAACCATAACAGGTGAGGGATTTAAGGGATATACCCACGCTATTGATGCCCTTGTGGGAGAAAAACAATGACCTTAAAGATAGAAAAAAGCCTTTTAAAAGGCGATGTTTCGGCGCCCCCTTCAAAATCTGATGCACATAGAGTGCTTATATGCTCGGCGCTTTCAAAGGAAAGTACCGTTACTAACCTTGCTGATAGCGAGGATATAAAGGCAACTCTCGGTTGCTTGAAGACCTTGGGCGCAAAAACAGAAACCACCGAAAATGGTGTAAAAATCGGCGGAATTAATCCTTTTGATATTCCTGAAAATCTAACCTTAAACTGCAACGAATCGGGTAGCACACTTCGATTTTTAATCCCCCTTTGTCTTTTGAGTGGTAAGAAAATCACCCTTAAAGGCAAAGGTCGGCTTATGGAAAGACCCCTTTCGGTTTACGAGAAAATATGCAATGAAAGAGGTATTATCTTTAAGAAAAACGGTGATACTCTTACCCTTTGCGGAAAACTTGAGAGTGGCGTTTTTACTGTGGATGGCGGTGTTTCAAGTCAGTTTATCAGCGGACTTTTGTATGCTCTGCCGCTTTTATCAGGGGATAGCGAGATAAAAATAGAGGGCAAACTTGAAAGCAAACCCTATATTGATATGACTGTGGAAACTCTCGGCCGTTTCGGTGTGGAAATAGAAGAAACCGATTACGGTTACTTTGTTAAGGGCAACCAAAAATATAATTCGCAAAATATCGCTGTTGAGGGAGATTGGTCCAACGCTGCATTTTTAGATGGCTTTAACCTTTTGGGCGGTGATGTAAAGGTTATGGGCCTAAATGAAAACTCCCTTCAAGGTGATAAAATTTATAAAAAAATGTACGAGGATTTAAAATCGGGTGTTAAAAAATTTGATTTATCAAATTGTCCCGATTTAGCCCCCGTTATGTTTGCTCTCGCAGGCGCTCTCGGCGGCGCTGAGTTTACGGGAACGGCGCGCCTTAAAATCAAAGAAAGCGACCGCGCCGAAGCTATGAAAGAGGAACTTTCTAAATTCGGTGTAAATGTTACTGTTGAGGAAAACAGAGTTTTAGTTTCGGGCGGAACCTTAAAAACACCCACCGAAAAGCTTTGCGGTCACAATGACCATAGAATAGTTATGGCCCTCACTCTTCTTTGTACCCTTACGGGTGGAGAAATTGAGGGGTGCGAGGCGGTAAATAAAAGCTTCCCCGACTTTTTCAGTAAAATTAGCGCATTAGGATTTGTTAGCAATGAAATTAGATAAGAATTTAAACATTTTAATAATAGGCCTAGGTCTTTTGGGCGGTAGTTACGCCAAATCTCTAAGTCGTCAAGGATATAAAGTGAACGCTATAACTCTATCTAAAGAAGATATAGATTACGCTTTAAGCGAAAATATGCTGACCTACGGCACCACCGAGGTGGAGGAGGATTTAGTAAAATCCGCCGACCTTATAATTTTCGCCCTTTATCCCAAAATCTTTTTAGAGTGGATAGAAAAGTACGGACACCTTTTGGATGAATATACTATCGTTACCGATGTTACGGGTGTTAAGGAAAGTATCGTAAATGAAATTCAAGGCAAAATAAAGGCGGAATTTATTTCGGCTCACCCCATGGCAGGTCGCGAGGCATCGGGCGTCCAAAATAGTGATGACAGTATTTTTGAGGGCGCTAACTACATAGTCGTTCCAACCGAGAAAAATACACAGAGGGGAATACAGATTTGCAAGGATTTAGGTGAAACCTTGGGTTTTGCAGATATTTCCGAACTGTCACCTGAAAAGCACGACCAAATGATTGCATTTCTTTCTCAGCTTACCCACTGTATCGCAGTTTCTCTTATGTGCGCAAACGGCGACCCTGACCTTGTGAGATACACGGGCGACTCATTCCGCGACCTTACAAGAATTGCCGATATTAACGACGAAATGTGGAGTGAACTTTTCCTTCTTAATAAAAACGCCCTTTTAAGCGAGATGGATGCCTACAAAGAGGCCTTTGATAAACTTTATAACCATATTAAAAACGGTGAACGCGAGGATATGCGAAATATGATGAAACTTTCCTCTGCGCGAAGAAAACTTTTCGGAAAGAGGAAAACTATATGAATTTAGAGTTTGAAAGAAAACTGCCTGTACCTAAAGAGGTAAAAGAGCAGTACCCCGTAGATGAAAAATCTGCCGCAGTTAAAGAACAGAGAGCGGCAGAAATTAAGGATATTTTTGAGGGCAAATCAGATAAACTTATCTTAGTAATAGGCCCTTGCTCTGCCGATAATAATGTGGCAGTACTCGATTATATCGCGCGCCTTCGCGGTGTTGCCGAAAAGGTTAAGGATAAGATTTTTATAATTCCGAGAATTTATACCAATAAACCCCGCACCACAGGGGAAGGGTATAAGGGTATGCTTCACCAACCCAACCCTGATGAACACCCCGATATGCTTAAAGGCATTGTTGCTATAAGAGAACTTCATATGCGCGCCCTTAAAGATTACGGTTTTACCTGCGCAGATGAAATGCTTTATCCCGAAAATCACAGATACCTTTCCGACCTTCTCGCCTATGTTGCAGTGGGCGCCCGTTCGGTTGAAAATCAGCAGCACCGTCTTACCGCCAGCGGACTTAATCTCCCCGTAGGTATGAAAAACCCCACGGGCGGCGATAATACGGTTATGATGAACGCTATAAAGGCGGCACAAAGCAAACACACCTTTATATATAGAGGTTGGGAAGTGCATTCAAATGGTAACCCTATGGCTCACGCTATTTTGCGTGGCTTCGTAGACGGAAGCGGCAGATGCGTTTCTAACTACCACTATGAAGACCTTGTAAGGTTATCAGAAGATTATGCCTCTTCGGGACTTTTAAATCCTTCCGCCATAGTTGACGCTAACCACGCAAATTCAGGTAAGCAGTATCTTGAACAAATCCGAATTGCCAAGGATGTTATTTATAGCCGTAATCACAATGCGGATATCAAGAAACTTGTTAAGGGTATAATGATAGAAAGTTATATTGAGGATGGCGCCCAGAAAATCGGTGAGCATATTTACGGTAAATCTATAACCGACCCTTGTCTCGGTTGGGATAAAACAGAAAAGTTAATTCTTAAACTTGCCGATGAAATTGAATAATAAATATCAAAAACCCCGAGGTTGAACCTCGGGGTTTTATGTTATCAATCTTTACCAAGTTCTTTATTTCGTTTGCAGGCAGCCTTGATACAGTTTGACACTGTTTCATAAAATCCGCCTTCCTCTAAAACCTTAACGCCTTCAATGGTGCTTCCGCCCTTGGAGCAAACATTATTTTTAAGGGTTTCGGGGGAGTCGGTGCTTTCGAGTACCATTTGAGCCGCGCCAAGCATAGTATTGGCAGCAAATTTAATGGCGGTTTCTTTATCTACGCCGCATTCTTCGGCGCCCCTCGCAAAACCTTCCACCATCATATAAAAGTAAGCGGGACCGCAACCCGATACGGTACCTGCCGCATCGAAAAGTTCTTCGGGGACTTTTATAAATAATCCCGCATTTTCCATATCGGAAAGAAAATCTTTAATATCTTCTTCGCTTACAAGGTCATTTGCGCAATATATAATCGTTCCTTTACCAACGGCAACGGGGGTATTGGGCATTATGCGGATAACGGGCAGTTTCATATCTGCAAGACGGCAGATTTTTTCCATTTTTAAACCAGCCGCCATAGTGATGAGCAAGGGTTTGCTTGTGCTTAATGAGGGTTTTAAACTCTCTAAAACCTCGGCCATCATTTGAGGCTTAACGCCTAAAAAGAGCCGCTTTGAGTTAAGGGCTATATTTTCCGGCGTATCATAAGTAAGTTTTAATTTTTCGGCGAATTCTTGTGCCTTTGGCGCAGGGTCACCGATTCCTATATCAGTGGTTTTTTTTGAAAGGGCTAGAGCCAAGGCTCCCCCCATATTTCCGCAACCGATAAAACCGTATTTCATAAAATAACTCCTATCTGATATGTCCTTCGCCGGTTATAAGATACTTATATGTGGTAAGTTCTTTTAGTCCCATAGGTCCACGGGCGCCAAGCTTTTGGGTGGAAATACCCATCTCGCAACCAAGACCGAATTCTTCGCCATCGGTAAAACGGGTGGAGGCGTTAATATAAACGGCGGCGCTATCGATATTTTTAGCAAAATATTCTTTTGAAAACTCGTCGTTCGAAAGGATGGCCTCGCTGTGTCCCGTAGAATGAGCGGTAATATGATCTACCGCTTCTTCTACTCCGCTAACACACTTAACAGCCAGAATATAATCAAGAAATTCGGTGTCAAAATCCGAGTCATTAGCATTTGTACCTTCAATAATTTTGGCACTCTTTTGACAAAGGCGAAGTTCTACGGGGGTAAGTCCCTTTTCTATTCTGTCGTCAACAAGTAAATTTTTAAGCTTAGGTAAAAACTCGGGGGCTTTTTCGTGGTCAATAAGCAAAACTTCCTCAGCGTTGCAGACACTTGGTCTGCTTGTCTTGGCGTTTTCTATAACAGAAAGCGCCATATCGGTATCTGCCGTTTTTTCGATATAAATATGGCATATACCCGTGCCCGTCTGTATGCAAGGAACGGTGGCATTGTTGACACAGGCGTTAATAAGTCCGGCGCCTCCTCGTGGAATCAAAAGGTCGATAAATCCATTTGCCTTCATAAGCGCGGTTGCGCTTTCTCTGGTGGTATCGGTAACGAGATTTACGGCGTTTTCGGTAATACCCACCTTTTTAAGACCTTTTTTGAGAGCGGAAACAATAGCTGAAGCGGAACCAAATGCCTCTTTACCACCGCGAAGCACACACACATTACCGCTTTTTAGAGACAATGCCGCGGCATCGCTGGTTACATTGGGGCGGCTTTCGTAAATTATGGCTATAACTCCCATGGGGACCGAAACCTTCTGGATTTTAAGACTGTCTTTTCTTGTGTGTTCCTCTAAAATGTGGCCTACGGGGTCGGGAAGGGCTATTACCTGCATTATTCCGTTTGCCATACCTTTTATTCTATCTTTTGTCAGAAGAAGGCGGTCTATCATAACATCGGAAATAACGCCTTTTGCCTTTTTAACATCTTCCGCGTTTGCTCGGAGAATTAAATCGGTATCCTCTAAAAGAGCCTCGGCCATAGAAGATAAGGCGGCGTTTTTCTCTTCTTCTGAAAGACAGGATATTTCTCTTACAGCCGCTTTAGCGGCGGTTAACATTTCAGTCATTTTTTCCTCCCGAAAATGTGGTGCCAACAGTTTTTCCATCAAGAATATCGTAAAGATTTGCAGGGCGGTTTCCGTTGGCGATTACCATATCGCAACCTGCTGCGGTACAAATTTTGGCGGCTTCAAGTTTAGTTGCCATACCGCCTGTGCCCTGACCTAAAATGCTCTTTCCGCCAAGGGCGAGAATGCTATCGTCAATTTTATCTATATGGGAAATGAGGGTGGCGTTTTTGTCTTTATGGGGGTCGGCGGTGAATAGACCGTCAATATCCGAAAGAAGAATTAACTTTTCCGCACCGATACTTTTGGCAACAATGGCGGCCAAGGTATCGTTATCACCGATACCTAATTCCTCGGTAGCAACGGTATCGTTTTCGTTTATGATGGGGATAACACCGAGTTCTAAAAGGCGGTTTAAGGTGTTTTTGAAATTCAAGTGCCTGTTTTCATCGCCTATATCCTCACCCGTTATAAGAATCTGGGCAACGGTGAGATTATATTCGCTGAAAATTTTATCGTATGTATACATAAGTTCGCACTGACCTACAGCGGCGGCGGCCTGTTTAGTGGGGATATCCTCAGGGCGTTTTCTAAGACCTAATTTTCCAACGCCCATACCGATAGCGCCAGATGACACCAAGGTAACATCGTTGCCCGCATTTTTAATATCGCTTATGATTTTGCAAAGCTCCTCAACAAGACGGATATTAAGATGCCCTGTAGGGTGAGCTAAGGTGCTTGTGCCTATTTTTACTACTAATCGCATAAATAACTGTCCCTTACAAAAAAGTATAAAAGTATTATATTACATTATTTATAAAAAGCAAGGATATTTTTGCTATTCTTCCTTAATTACAAATGAAAAATCAATATATCCGTTTTCACATTCGGTATAAATATTTTTAATTAAATTGTTTGTAACAATGTTGGTTTCTTCGAAAGCTAGAGGGATTATATCCTTATTTTCAAGAATTTTGATTTGAATATCGCCGAGATTTCCGCCTTCACTAATTCCGAAATGGGCTAGATAATCTTTTTCATCGGTGGTTTTACAATGGATGGGAAAGACGGCGAAGGGAAGGGTTTTATTTGTGAGTTCATTTTGTAAAGCGGAAAGATTATCCGAAGCCTCAATATTAGCGAAAACGCTTAAATTCTGTTGCCAATGACCTGCAAGAGCGGTAACAAGGGGTTTAACATTCTCGTCACCGTAATAATAAATGGTGGTCTGAGGAAAACGCTTATTGGGCATTTCCTTTACTGCCTCGGATATAAGCTTTTTGGAGCGGTTTATATTATATGAGGTGAAACCTACCTTTGATATAAGATGGTCGGGTGAGAGAATAGAGGGGAAAAGAGTGTCAGCTACCGTAAATCCGTTTATCATTTCGCTTTCGTAAACATCGGGGCTGACGGCAGAGGCGAAGGCATTTTTAAGGTCAGGGGAAAATTCATCGCCTACGGTCATTACCCAACAAATATTCTGGAAGGAAATGGTTATAAGCCCTTCTGACTGCGCCCTTTCTATAAGAGAGTTATCAATAAAGGCAATATCGGCGGTTTCGTCGCAAAGAAGGTCTATAGCTTCCTCTTCACGCTGTGAAAAAAACACTGCATTGTTTTGGGCTGAAAATGCGCCGTTATACTCTTTATTTCTATAAAGACGGATACCAAAATCTTCGGTGTTCCATTTGCCTATGTAATATGAGCCATTAGATAAAACCGCTGTTCTCTCAAGACCGTATTTACCTACTGTATCCTTAAAAAACTCCTCGCTGCAGGGCATACAGATAGAGGTGGTAAGAGTGTTTAAAAAGTTTCTGTCCTCACGGCATAAGGTTATAACGAGAGTATGTTCATCTGGGGTTTCAACACCGAGGGCGGAAACGCCCTTTTCACCCTTATATATTGCTTCGGCATTTTCTATGGAGAAAAGTCGGTGAACGAAGGGGGCTTTTGTTGTAGGTGTAACCGCTCGCTCGAAAGCATAAAGAAAATCATAGGAAGAAATGGGACTACCATCACTCCATTTAGCGTTCCTTCTTAAGTTAAATGTATATGTTAGACCATTTACGCCATAACTTTGGCAGACGCCGTTTTCTATGTTCCCGTCCTCGCTTTTGCGAAGAAGCCCTTCATAAATATTGCGCACAACCATAAGTTCAATATCCGTAGAGGCAACCTGAGGGTCGAGGGTAACTGGGGTATCGTTCACTTCAAAGTAAACAGTAGCGTCAAGATGACTTTCGCCGCAACCCGAAACACAGGGTACTATAAGTATAACCGCAAGAATAATTGCGGTAAGTTTCAAAAACTTCATATATAAACTCTCCGAAACAACATATTTTCCCATATATTATATTCTATTTTTCTACCTTTTTCAACACTTATTATGCTGTAAAGAAAAATACTTGACAGAGTAAAAGGTGTATGCTATAATAGGTCTGTAAAGAAAAATACTTGACAGAAGGAGGGTTCACATGCCAAAGGACCTTTATATAAGCGCCCTTTTAGATGTTTACGGAAAATTTTTAAACGAAAAGCAGAGAACCCTTGCCGAGTATTACTATAATGATGACCTTTCTCTCGGTGAAATAGCAGAAAACGAGGGTATCACCCGTCAGGGCGTAAACGATTTTATAAAAAGAGCAACGGCTCAGCTTTATAAAATGGAAGAGGATTGCGGTTACTGTGAGAAGTTTTTAAAACTAAGAGCCCTTGCCGATAATCTTAAAATGGGTGATGAATCCGCCAAAGCGGAAATGATAGATATAATAGAAAATATTTAAAAAGGAGGGGCAGTATGGGTTTCGATAGTTTAACCGAAAAGATTGGCGGAGTATTTAAAAAACTTCGCAATAAGGGTAAACTTTATGAAAGCGATGTTAAAGAGGCAATGCGAGAGGTCCGTCTTGCCCTTTTAGAAGCCGATGTTAACTATAAGGTGGCAAAGGATTTCACCAATACCGTTACCGAAAAGTGCATAGGCGCAGGTGTTTTGGAAAGTTTAACTGCCGCTCAAATGGTGGTTAAGATTGTAAAAGATGAACTTACCGCCCTTATGGGCAGCGAGCAAGCCCGTCTTAAAACCGCTTCAAAAATCCCTACGGTTATTATGATGTGCGGTCTTCAGGGTTCAGGTAAAACCACCCATTCGGCAAAACTTGCAAAGCTTTTGCGTTCGCAGGGCCATAGACCTCTGCTTGTGGCTTGCGATATATACCGCCCCGCCGCTATTGAGCAGTTAAAGGTTGTGGGTAAAGCGGTAGAAGCCCCCGTTTTTGAAATGGGCACCGAAAAGCCTGAAAAAATCGCAGTTGAGGCTATTAAGTATGCGAGGGATTACGGTCACGATTATGTAATCTTAGATACTGCGGGTCGTCTTCACATAGATGAAGAACTGATGGATGAACTTATCCGAATAACCCGCGCGGTTGAGATTAATAATATCCTTCTTGTAATTGACTCAATGGTTGGTCAGGATGCCGTAAATATTGCTAAGGCATTTAACGATATTTTAGAAATTGATGGCGTTATTTTAACCAAGCTTGACGGTGATACAAGAGGCGGCGCAGCCCTCTCTGTTAAGGCTGTAACGGGTAAGCCCATTATGTTTGCAGGTGTGGGCGAAAAACTTGATGAGCTTGAGGAATTCCATCCCGATAGAATGGCAACAAGAATTCTCGGTATGGGTGATGTTTTGTCCCTCATTGAGAAGGTTGAAAGCGAAATTGATGAGAAAAAGGCGGAAGAAACTGCCCGTCGCTTACAAGAAAATAAATTCGATATGAACGACCTGCTGGACCAATTCGGTCAGATTAAAAAGATGGGTAGTTTAAAGAGCGTTCTTTCTATGATTCCGGGTATGGATAAGCAAGTGAGAGATGCGGATATCGATGATAAGCAGATGTTAAGGGTAGAGGCCATTATTAAGTCAATGACTAAAAAAGAAAGAGCTAAGCCCGAAATCATTAATGCTTCAAGAAGAAGGAGAATTGCCGCAGGTTGCGGTCTTACGGTTGAGGATGTTAACCGCCTTCTTCGCCAATATGAGCAGATGAAGAAAATGTTCAAGCAGATGAACAAGCCCGGCGCTAAACGCAAAATGATGCGCGGTATGGGCGGAATGCCTGGTATGCCCGGTAATTTTGGTTTATAAGGTATAAATCCCTTATTAAATAAATAATTTAAATACTTTTTATGGAGGTGCAGTAAAATGGCAGTAAAAATCAGACTTCGCAGAATGGGTGCTAAGAAGGCTCCTTTCTACCGTGTAGTTGTAGCTGATTCCAGATTCCCCCGCGATGGTCGTTTCATCGAGGAAATCGGTCACTATGACCCCACTAAAGACCCCGCTATCGTAGAAATCGATGCAGAAAAGGCAAAGAAGTGGATATCTAACGGCGCTCAGCCCACCGATACCGTTAAGGCTCTACTTAAGAAGAACGGCGTTCTTTAATTAGGAGATAGTTATGAAAGAACTTCTTATCAATATTGCAAAAGGGCTCGTTGAAGAACCCGATGCAGTAACTGTAACTGTTGATGACATTAACGAAGAAGGCGTTATCGTATATCACCTTAAGGTTGCTGAGGGTGATATGGGCAGAGTTATAGGCAAACAGGGAAGAATTGCTAAAGCAATTCGTACCGTTATGCGTTCTGCCGCTATCCGTAACGACCAGAAAATCGCTGTGGAAATCGACTAATTAAACGGGGAGAAATCCCCGTTAAAACGAAGATATTACCCCAGAACTTCTGGGGTATTTATATATGAGGGAATTATGAAAAAACAGTTTTTAGAGGTAGGCCAGATTGTCGGCACCCACGGTGTCAGAGGTACTATGAGGGTGAAACCCTGGTCTGATGACAGTGACTTTTTAAGTGACTTTAAAAGGGTGTATCTTGATAAGGGTGAAACCGAACTGAAAGTATCCTTTGCAAAGGCCCATGGTAATGTAACGCTTCTTGATATTAAGGGTGTTGACAGTATCGAAAAAGCCGAAGGTTTGCGCGGCAAGGTGCTAATGGTAAACCGTGATGATATAGCCCTTCCCGAAGGCAGATATTTTGTGGATGAGCTTATAGGTTGTGTTGTCACCGATGCTGATACAGGCGAAAATCTTGGCACTATTACCGATGTTTCAAAAACAGGCGCCAATGATGTCTGGCATATAACAAGGGATAATACCGAGTATCTTGTTCCCGCTATACCTAGCGTTATTGTTAGCGTTGATGTAGAGAAGGAAGCCGCGGTTTTAAGACCTCTTAAAGGAATTTTTGATGATGAGAATTGATATAATGACTCTTTTCCCCGAGATGTGCGAAGCGGTGCTTAATGAAAGCATAATCGGCAGAGCAAGAAAGAGCGGGAAGGTTGAGATTAATTGTACTAATATCCGTGATTTTTCGGGAAATAAGCATAACAAGGTTGATGATATGCCCTACGGCGGCGGTATGGGTATGGTTATGGCGGCGGCGCCTATATATGACTGCTATAAAAGTTTGTATAGCGAAGACGAAGAAAAACCCCATCTTATATACCTTTCCCCCAAAGGCAAAACCCTCACCCAAGAAAGAGTAGTGGAGCTTTCAAAACTTGATAGAATAGTTCTTCTTTGCGGACATTATGAGGGAATCGACGAGAGGGTTATCGAAGAAATCGTTGATGAGGAAATTTCGGTAGGCGATTATGTGGTAACAGGCGGAGAATTACCCGCCCTTATAGTTGCCGATTCGGTTTGCCGTATGCTTCCGGGCGTCCTTTCCGATGACCTTTGCTTTGAGGATGAAAGTCACTTCGGCGGTGCTCTTGAGTATCCTCAGTATACCCGCCCTGCCGAGTGGAACGGCAGAGCGGTGCCCGAGGTTTTGCTTTCTGGTAATCACGCTGAAATTGCAAAATGGCGCAGAAAACAGCAGCTTATTATAACCCGCGAACGCCGTCCTGATTTGTACGAAAAAATCGAACTTACAAAACAGGATAAAAAAATCCTCGAAAAACAATAAAACATGTCATAAAAATGAAAAATTTCAACAAATATTCGTTGCAAACTCACTTAAATATTGGAAAAATATTAGAAGTTAGTAACAAAATGTTGACTATTTCATTAAATGTGGTATAATAGTAACGACTTTGAAACGCAGTTATTTTTTCGTAAAGGAGATTTCATCATGTGTGTTAAAGATGTTGTTATTAAGAATCAGGTTGGTTTACATGCCCGTCCTGCCACATTCTTCATCCAGAAAGCAAATGAATATAAATCTTCTATCTGGGTTGAGAAGGATGAGCGCAAGGTAAATGCCAAAAGTCTTTTGGGCGTTCTTTCCCTTGGAATCATCGGCGGTGCAACAATTAAGATTATCGTTGATGGCAGCGATGAAAAGGAAGCCCTTGAAGGTCTTGTAGCTCTCGTTGAGTCCGGTTTTGCGGACTAATAAAAAGCAAATATAAAAATAATCGGCCGAAACAATTACGGCTTCGGCCGATTACATATATCCGGGTGTGGCGCAGCTGGTAGCGCGCTTGACTGGGGGTCAAGAGGCCGCAGGTTCAAGTCCTGTCACTCGGACCAATTAAAAGGAAGTACCTTTCGGTGCTTCCTTTTAAATTTTTATGAAGACAGGACTTGAAACGACCTCCAAACGCTATGACCGAAGGGAATAAAGCGTTTGGGAGAAAGG
>JAZRNX010000065.1:0-22062 GCA_045648365.1 Acutalibacteraceae bacterium | reverse complement strand
CTTAAAGGGCGAACGCTGCTATTCTGAAAAATGTTCAGTTGGTATCAGAGCTTATGCTCCCGGTCAACACGGACAAGGTAGAAAGAAGTCATCTGAATACGGTTTGCAGCTTCGTGCAAAACAAACTGCAAGACGTTTCTACGGTGTTCAAGAAGGTCAATTCCGTCACTATTTTGAAATTGCTGAAAGAAAGCAAGGCATTACCGGTGACAACCTTTTGAAAATTCTTGAAAGCCGCCTTGACAATGTTGTTTACAGAGTAGGCTTTGCTTCTTCTCGTGCAGAAGCAAGACAGCTTGTTGGTCACGGTCACTTTGAAGTTAACGGAAGCCGTGTAGATATCGCTTCCTACCTTCTTAAAGCAGGTGATGTAGTATCTATCTGCGAAAAGAGCCGCGGCAGCGAGAAGATTAAGGCAGTTGTAGAAGCAAATTCTGCAAGACCTGTACCCCAGTGGATTGATATTGACCGTGAGAAACTTTCAGCAAAAGTTATCAGTCTTCCCGAGAGAGACCAGATTGATGCTCCTGTTGAAGAGCAGCTCATCGTCGAGTTCTATTCAAGATAATAATTGGTTTTGGAAGCATATTTCCAAAATGGTTATGTCTTTTATCCGCCGCACTTGGATAAAAGCGTAAAATAAATATATCGTGCGGAGAAATGGAGCTTTTAAATGAAAGAAATTGAAAAGCCCAGAATTGATACACTCGAACTCACAGCTGACGGAAAATACGGCAAGTTCGTAATGGAGCCCCTTGAGCGTGGATATGCAATTACACTTGGAAATAGTATGAGAAGAGTTCTTCTTTCCATTCTTCCCGGTGTAGCAATTACCTCTGTTAAGATTGACGGTGTTGTTCACGAATTTTCCACCCTTCCCGGTGTAAAAGAGGATGTTACCGAAATCATTCTTAATCTTAAAGGTCTTATTGCAAAATTACACGCCGATGCTGAGAAAAAGATTTATATCGAGGCAGAGGGTCCATGCGTAGTTACCGCAGCATCCATTAAGGCTGATTCCGAGGTTGAAATTCTCAATCCTGATATGTATATCGCAACTCTTGACGAGGGCGCAAAACTCAATATGGAGATGACTCTCGAAAAGGGTAGAGGTTATGTTCCTGCTGAACAGAATGTAACAAATGAAATCGGCGTTATTGCTACCGATTCCATTTATACACCTGTTGTTAAGGCAAACTTCACCGTTGATAATGCCCGTGTAGGCAGTGATATCGGCAAGAATAAATTAACTCTCGAAGTTTGGACCGATGGTTCTTTATCCGCTAACGAGGCAATTTCTCTTTCTGCCAAGATTCTTATGGAGCATTTAGAGATATTCCTTGACCTTACTGAAGGTGTAAGCAACACCGAAAGCATTATGGCTGTTAAGGCAGATAATGAAAAGGAAAAGATTCTCGACCTTACTATTGATGAGTTGGACCTTTCTGTTCGTAGTTTCAACTGCTTAAAGCGCGCCGGAATCAACACTGTTGAAGACCTTATCAACAAGTCCGAAGAGGATATGCTTAAGGTTCGTAATCTCGGCCGTAAATCTTTGGAAGAGGTAATCGCAAAGCTTGATTCTTTCGGTTATACTCTTAAAAAAGAAGACGAATAATTTAAAGGAGTGAATATCAATGCCAGGTACTCGTAAACTTGGAAGAACCAGTGATCATAGAACTGCTATGCTTCGCGCAATGGTTACCTTCTTGCTTGAAAAGGGCAGAATCGAAACAACCGTTACCCGCGCAAAAGAAGTTAGCGCTATGACAGAGAAGTATATTACACTCGCTAAGAATGATAGTCTCCACAGTAAGCGTCAGGCGTTGGCGTTCATTACTAAGGAAGATGTTGTTGCAAAACTTTACAGCGAAATCGCTCCTAAGTATAAGGACGTTAACGGTGGTTACTGCCGCATTATTAAGACAGGACCCCGCCGCGGTGACGCAGCAGAGATGGCTATTATTGAGTTAGTTTAATTCTCTTTAGCCAAGGCAATAAGACCCAAGTTAGATTTGGGGCAATAATTTTACGCTTTGGCTCGGTTTAGTACTCACATTTTCACCATAGTTTAATTACTTCCGGAAACGCAAATGGGTCCGGGATGATGTGTGTACTAAATAATTAAAAACAAACAAAATTCCCCGTCTGTAAGTCGGGGAATTTTTTGTTTTTTTATGTAAAAATTACAAAAATTTAACTTTTCGATTATATCGATTTAAATTGACAAAGTGACAAGTTTATGGTATAATCTCTGTATGACTAATTTAATGGGTTACTATGCTATAAAACGGCTTGCATAAATGTTTTATGTCTTGCAACCTTATTGTTAAAATATTTTGAGAGGATGAATATTTTGGATTCCAAACTGACCTTATATATCGTAAAGCGTTTGCTTTTAGCGGTATTTACGGTATTTCTTGTAATCACAATCACTTTTTTTGCCATGAAGGCAATTCCAGGAGGCCCCTTCCTTAGTGAGAAGGCCGCAACCCCCGCAGTTACTGCCGCTCTTGAAGCAAAATACGGTCTTGATAAACCGATTATGGAGCAGTATGTAACATATCTTGAAGGTGTAATTAAATTTGATTTCGGTCCTTCTATTAAGAATAGGGGCCGCGAAGTTTCAGATTTGCTATTAGAAGGTTTTAAAACCAGCGGTAAGCTGGGTCTTATGGCCGCAGGTATTGCTATCGTTATGGGTCTTATTTTCGGCTCACTGGCTTCGGTATTCCATAATAAAGTAATAGATAAGGTTATAATGGTGCTTTCAACCGCTTCGGTTGCTATGCCTTCCTTCGTTATCGCAACTATACTACTGTTGCTGCTATGTATAACGATTCCTATCTTCCCGTCTAACGGCTCAACTGCCGCGGGTCTTATATTGCCGGTTGTATCTTTGAGTTTATATCCTATGGCATATATCACCCGTCTTACAAGGTCAAGTATGCTTGATGTTTTAGGTCAGGATTATATCCGCACCGCAAGAGCAAAGGGTGTTTCTCCCGCAAAAGTAATTTTCAAGCATTCTCTTAAAAACGCAGTTACCCCCGTTATAACTTATGTAGGTCCTATGATTGCTTATATTCTTACTGGTAGTTTGGTAGTTGAAAAGATATTTGCAGTTCCAGGTCTAGGCAACTACTTCTTCTCTAGCATTATTAACCGTGACTATCCTATGATTATGGGTACCACGATTTTCCTTGCAACAATAATGGTAATTATGACTCTTCTTTCGGATATCTGCTATAAAATATTCGACCCAAGAGTAGATTTCAGTTAGGAGGCATAAAGGTGAATAAAGATATTAATGAAAGCCCCAAAAAGAATCCTTTAAGCTTCCAGCTTGATGTTTCCAGCTTTGAAAAGGCAACAGATGAAGAAAAATTTATGCAACAGCGTATGCGTGAAAGCACCACCTTCTTTAAAGACGGTATGCGTCGTCTTTCCCGCAATAAAATTGCGATGGTTTGCTTTGTTATAATCAGTCTTATCATTTTAATCGCTGCTTTTGTACCTATGATTTATCCTTATAGTTATTCAGAGCAGTTGGGTATAACTCCCGGTGAGCCTGTTGATTCTTCGTATAATAACTTAAAACCTTTTGAATACGGCGATACCGAGCTTGAGCGTATTGCAAACGGTGAAAAAATATTCCCCCATATTTTCGGTACTGACTCGGCAGGCCGTGACTATGCTATCCGTGTTATCTATGGTACTCGCGTATCTCTTTTAGTTGGTTTCTTTGCAAGTCTGATAGTTCTTGTTATCGGTGCGGTTTACGGCTCGGTATCAGGTTTCTACGGCGGCAAGGTTGACCTTATAATGATGAGAATAGTTGATATCATCTATTCTCTTCCTGACCTTTTGATGATTATTTTGCTTTCATCAATACTCAATGTAACACTTGCTCCCAAAATCGAGGGAACAGTTTTTGCAAAACTGGGTACAGGTATGATAAGTATATTCATAGTATTTGCGCTGCTCTATTGGGTAAGCATGGCCCGTCTGGTTCGTGGTCAGATACTCACCATTAAGCAGCAAGACTATGTTTTGGCTGCCCGTTCTATCGGCGCTAAGTCAAGCCATATTATTAAACGACACATGTTGCCTAACTGCATAAGCGTACTCATTATTTCCACCGCCCTTCAGATTCCTTCGGCTATATTCACCGAAAGTTATCTTTCCTTCTTGGGCCTTGGTGTTGATATGCCTATGCCGAGTTTGGGCTCACTCGCTTCGGATGCTCTTGACGGAATCTATAGTTACGGTTACCGTCTGATTATTCCCGCAGTAACTATTTGTCTTATAGTTTTATCCCTTAACCTTTTAGGTGACGGTCTGCGCGATGCTTTCGACCCGAAGCTTAAGAAGTAAGGAGGAAAAATAATGGAACTTTTAAAAGTAACAGATTTGCACACCTCCTTTTTCACACCTGCAGGCGAAGTAAAAGCAGTTAACGGAATTTCTTTCTCCCTTGAAAAAGGTAAGGTTTTAGGTATCGTTGGAGAATCGGGTTCAGGTAAAAGTGTTACCGCCTATTCCATTCTTCAGATACTTGCAAATCCCGGAAAAATTGTTTCCGGTAGTGTAAAACTTAACGGTGAAGAGTTGGTTGGCGCCTCTAAAGAGGTTATGAATAGTGTCAGGGGAAATAAGATTAGTATCATTTTCCAAGACCCTATGACCAGCTTAAACCCCGTTTTTACAGTAGGTAATCAGCTCGTGGAAGCGATTATGCTTCATACCGATAGAACTAAGGAAGAGGCTATGGAAAGAGCGATAGAAATGCTCTCCTTGGTTGGCGTTAATGAGCCCGAAAAGCGTGTTAAGCAGTATCCCCACGAATTTTCCGGCGGTATGCGTCAAAGAGTTATGATTGCTATGGCTCTTGCTTGTGAGCCAGATATCCTTATTGCAGACGAGCCCACAACCGCACTCGATGTTACCATCCAAGCGCAGATTCTTGACCTTATGAAAGATTTGCAGAAGAAACTCGGTATGTCAATTATAATGATTACTCACGATTTGGGCGTTGTTGCCGAAATGTGCGATGAAGTAATTGTAATGTATGCAGGCGAGGTTTGTGAAAGAGGAACTGCAGACGAAATTTTCTATAATCCCAAACATGAATATACAAAGGGACTTATGCGCTCTATCCCCAGTGTAAACAGTGATGGCAAGCGCCTTGAACCCATCGGCGGCACACCCGTTGACCTTCTTAATATGCCTGATGGTTGTCCCTTTGCACCTCGTTGTGATAACGCTCTTAAAGTTTGCCTTAAACATAAGGCAAAGGAAATCCTTATCAATGAGGACCATGCCGCTAGTTGTTGGCAGAACATTATGAGTGCTATCAACGAGGGAAAAATGACACAAAATCAAGTAGAGGAGATGTATAAAGATGAGTGAAAATAAAAATCTTCTCGAAGTAAAAGATTTAAAACAACATTTCAGCATCCCCTCAGGCTTTATGAAAAATCTTACCCTAAAAGCCGTTGACGGTGTTTCCTTCGAAATTAAAGAGGGCGAAACATTGGGCCTCGTTGGTGAATCGGGTTGTGGTAAAACTACCGTTGGCCGTACCATTCTTCAACTTTATAAGCCCACAGCCGGTGAGGTTTGGTTTGACGGCAAAAAGGTTGAATATGGCAAGAATTTAAGCGAATTCCGCAAAAATGCGCAGATGGTTTTCCAAGACCCCTATTCATCTCTTGACCCCCGTATGACCGTTAGTGATATTATCGGTGAGCCCTTGGATGTTCATAAGCTTTACTCGGGTCGTAAAGAAAGGGAAGAGAAGATTCAGCATCTTATGGACCTTGTAGGTCTTTCAAGTGAACACGCTTCCCGTTATGCCCACGAATTTTCGGGAGGTCAGCGTCAGAGAATCGGTATTGCCCGTTCTCTTGCAGTAGACCCCAAGTTCATCGTTTGTGATGAGCCCGTATCTGCTCTTGATGTTTCTATTCAGGCTCAGGTTGTAAATATGTTTGAAGATTTGCAGAAGAAATTAGGTCTTACCTACCTCTTCATTGCTCACGACCTTTTGGTTGTTAAGCATATTTCTACCCGTATTGCCGTAATGTATTTAGGAAAGCTTATTGAAATAGGACCTTCGGATGAACTTTATCATCATCCTTTGCACCCCTATACAATTTCACTTCTTTCCGCAGTACCCGTTCCCGATCCCAAGGTTGCAAGAGCGAACGAAAGAATACATCTTGAAGGCGATGTGCCGAGTCCTTTGCATATGCCCAGTGGCTGTCCCTTCAGAACAAGATGCCCCAGAGCTACCGCAAAATGCGCCGAGAGTATGCCTGAACTTAAGGAAATCTCTGCAGGTCATAGCGTAGCTTGTCATAATCTTTAATTTGGATTAACCCTGCTTTTCGAGGAGTAGGTTAATTATAAAATTTTAGGAGGAAAAATCATGAAAAAAGTATTGAGCTTATTACTCGTAGTAGTAATGATCCTCGGCTGCATGATGTGCATTACTTCATGCGGTAAATCCGGTGGCACAATGACTCTTAACGTTGGTGCCCGTCCGGATACTATCGACCCCGCACTCAACAGTGCCGTTGATGGCGCTACCTACATCGTTCATACCTTTACAGGTCTTGTTGGCTATGAGCCCGACGATGAAGGCAAACCCGTACTTGTAGCTCAGCTTGCTAAAGAGCTTCCCAAGGGCGAGAAACTTGATGACGGTAAGACCGCTTACACCTTCGAGCTTCGCGATGACCTTAAGTGGAACGACGGTAGCAAACTTGATGCTAACGACTTCGTTTATGCTTGGAACAGAGCTGCAGACCCCATGACCGGTGCTGACTATGCTTACATGTTCGAAGTAATCGACGGTTATGCAGATGTTGCTGATATGTATCTCACTTCTGAAGATGCAGAAGGAAATGTTGTGTTCGAAAAGGACGCTGACGGCAATCCTAAGTATAAGGATGGTAAGAAGGCCCTTAATGTAACCGCTTCTGAAGATGGTAAATCTCTTACTGTAGTACTTACCGTTGATGTTCCTTACTTCCACGAGCTTTGCGCATTCCCCGCATATCTCCCCGTTAAGAAGGACGTTGTTGAAGCTGACCCCGATGGTTGGGCTACTAAGGCTGATACCTACATCGGCAACGGTGCTTACAAGGTAACCGAATTCTCCAACTCTCAGTTAGTTCTCGAAAAGAACGAATATTACTATGATGTTGACAGCGTTGTTTCTGATAAGCTTATCTTCGCTTTCAACGATGACGATGCTTCACTTCTTGCAAACTTCAAGAACGGTTCTTATCTCTTTATCGATTCCGTACCTAATGACGAAATCGCTAACCTCAAAAAAGATTATAAGGATGAGTTCTATGTTGAAGGTCAGCTTGGTACTTACTACATTTCTTTCAATGTAAATGACAAGGCCTTCAAGAATTTCACAGAAGATGAAAAAGCTAAAATCAGAGAAGCTTTAAGCTTAATGATTGACCGTAACTATGTTGCTGAAGAAATCGGTCAGGCAGGTCAGGTACCCGCTGCCGGCTTTGTAGCAATGGGTCTTACTGAGCCCGATGGTTCTGAGTATATCTCTAAGAACGGTCCCGAAGGCGATGGTAAGGGTTACTTCAGCGTAGATGCTGCTGATTACAAAGCAAACTGCGATAAGGCAGTTGCTCTTCTTGAGGATGTTGCTAAGTCTTCCGGCAAGTTCACTGTAGCTGACGGTAAGGTTAGCAAAGACTTCCCCACCATTAACTACATCACCAATGAAGGCACAGGCCACGAAGCTGTAGCAGCTTACTTACAGCAGGCTTGGGGCGTTTACGGCATCGAAGTTAAGGTTGAAGTTCAGGAATGGGCTACCTTCCTTAACACCCGTAAAGAAGGCAACTACTCTGTTGCCCGTAACGGTTGGCTCGGTGACTACAACGATCCTATCTCCTTCCTTGATATGTGGATTACCGACAGTGGTAACAACGATTCTCAGTTAGGTAGAGAAGGCCACAAGTCTTATAAGGGTTATAGCTTCGACGGTAAGGATGGTCTTACCTGGGCTGAATCTTACGATGCTTGCATCGCTAAGGTTAAGGCTGAAACCGATCCTGCTAAGCGTTTTGAGCTTATGCACGAAGCTGAAGATATTCTTATGACCACCGGCGCTATCTGCCCCATCTATTATTACACTGATATCTTTATGTGTGATGATTCTCTTGAGAACTTCTTCACCACTCCTCTCGGATTCAAGTACTTCATGTACGCTTCTGTTAAATAATTTTAATAGATAAATAAAGGCGCTCCCAGCGGAAAGTCCGGGGGGGTTGTTGTATAAATAGATATTAAAAAGCCGCTCAAATAAGAGCGGCTTTTAGCTTAATTAAATTTAAAACTTCCCGAAAGAAGAATAACAGATGATTTTGATACGGTAAGTACGCCACCGTCAGTATGTCCTGCTTTTTCAGTACCATCGGGTAAGGTAAGATTGCAGTCACATGGAACAACCGCGGTAACAAAGGGAATATGTCCCGCCATAATAGCAAGGTCGCCTTCCACACCGCGAAGGGTTAATATAGTGGCTTCGCCTTCAAACACATTACCGTCGGGAGAAGAAATAATCAATTTAAAGGTGTTCATCCTTGTACCTTCTTTGCTTTTTCTACCGCCTCATCAATAGTGCCAACAAAAAGGAACGCAGATTCGGGAAGGTCATCATGCTTACCTTCTACGATTTCCTTAAATCCTCTAATGGTTTCACTTAAGGGTACATAGGTACCTGGGATACCTATAAACTTTTCAGAAACATGGAAGGGTTGAGATAAGAAACGCTGAATTTTACGGGCACGAGCAACAAGGAGTTTATCTTCATCAGAAAGCTCATCCATACCCATAATTGCGATAATATCCATAAGCTCTTGATAGCGTTGCAAAATTCTCTGAACCTCACGGGCAACATTATAATGCTCCTCACCGAGAATTTCGGGGGAGAGAATTCGGCTTGTGGATTCAAGGGGGTCAACTGCGGGATAAATGCCCAAAGATGCGATACTACGGGATAAAACGGTGGTAGCATCAAGATGGGCAAAGGTGGTTGCGGGGGCAGGGTCAGTAAGGTCATCCGCAGGTACATAAACCGCCTGTATAGATGTAATAGAGCCGCTTTTTGTAGAGGTAATTCTCTCTTGCAAAGTTCCCATTTCGTTAGCAAGGGTGGGCTGATAGCCAACGGCAGAAGGCATACGGCCGAGAAGTGCCGAAACCTCACTTCCTGCTTGGGTGAAACGGAAAATATTATCTATAAATAAAAGCACATCCTGACCTTCTGTATCACGGAAATATTCGGCCATTGTAAGTCCCGAAAGAGCAACTCTCATACGGGCTCCTGGTGGCTCGTTCATCTGACCGTAAACGAGGGATGTATTGCTTAAAACACCAGATTGTTTCATTTCATTATAGAGGTCGTTGCCTTCTCTGGTGCGCTCACCAACGCCTGTGAAAACGGATAAACCGCCGTGCTCTTTGGCAACATTGTTGATAAGCTCCATAATAAGAACTGTTTTACCAACACCTGCGCCGCCGAAAAGACCGATTTTACCGCCTTTGGAGAAGGGGCAGATAAGGTCGATAACCTTAATACCGGTTTCAAGAATTTCGGTAGAGGTGGAAAGCTCATCATAGGAAGGAGCGCTACGGTGAATATCCCATCTTTCCTCCGATTTAACAGGCTCACCGTTATCAACCGTATCACCTAAGACATTAAAAATTCTTCCCAGTGTTTCGCGGCCAACGGGAACACTAATGGTCTTGCCCGTATCGGTAACCTCTGCGCCTCTCGTTAGTCCGTCGGTAGAGGACATAGCGATACAACGGGCAGTATTATCGCCTATGTGTTGCGCTACCTCAACGGTAAGCATACGCTCGCCAATTCCTACTGTAAGAGCGTTATATATAGCAGGTAGGCAACCCTGCTCAAACTTAACATCAACAACAGGTCCCATAACCTGTGAGACTAAACCTTTATTTGTATCAGCCAAAAATAATACCTCCTGTGTGAAATTACTGGTTTCCGCCTGCAACAATTTCGGTAATTTCCTGAGTAATAGAACTTTGTCTTGCACGGTTATATTTAAGCCCAAGCTCATCTATCATTTCCTGAGCATTCTTACCTGCCGCATCCATAGCTGTTCTTCTTGCGGCAATTTCACATGCAAAGCTTTCTCTTGCCGCCGCTACAATTTTACCTGCAATATATTCGGGAACAGCAGTATTTAACACTGTAAGCTCATCAGGTTCAAATATAGCGCCGTTTACCTTTTCTGAATTATCTGCGGTTAGGGGCAAAACAAACTCAACTGTAGGCTCACCCACGAGCATAGAAACATACTTGGTGCTAACGATAGCCAGTCTATCAAATTCACCGTTTTTAAAATCTTCGCAAAGGGTTTTTGAAAGGGCAATTGCATTATCATAGGTATAACCCTCGGTAAGCACGGTTTCACCGCAGAAGCGGTCACAAGCTCTTTTGCCGATGGGGTAAACAGTGGCGTCGGGATACTCTCTCATAAGACGGAAAATATTTGCATTATATCCGCCTGCAAGGCCTCTGTCACCCGCAATTACTACCATTCTGGTGCGGCCGCTATTACGGACCTGCATATAAGGACTTTTTTTACATTCATTAAGTCCTGTTAAAAGCTCTACGGTTTTACTAACCGCATCTGAATATTCTCGACCTTTAAGCATACCTTCGGTAGCTCTTTTAATTTTCGATGATGCCACAAGACCCATTGCTTTGGTAAGGTGCAATGTGGAATTAACACTTTTAATTCTCACACGCAAACTCTTAATATCTGCGCCCACCTTTTATCACCTCTGCATTTCACCGAGGGCTTCTTTTAAGCGCTCAATATCGGTGTCTTCATAATAGTTTTCTTCAATTCGTTTTAGAAAATCACTATATTTATTTCTAAGAAGTGAGAATAGTTCTTGCTCGTAGGTTTTAACCTCTTGCACGGGAATATTATCTAAATATCCGTTTGTAACGGCATAGATAATAGCAACCTGGCAACCAACCTCTACGGGTGAATTACGGCCTTGCTTTAATACTTCAACAATGCGTTCGCCAAGAGCCAAACGGGCTTTGGTATCAGCATCAAGGTCGCTTCCAAACTGAGCGAAGGATTGCAATTCCCTATACTGCGAATATAAAAGTTTAAGCTCACCGGAAACTTTCTTCATACCCTTGCGCTGAGCGGAGCCGCCAACACGGCTTACCGAAATACCGGGGTTAATAGCGGGCATAATGCCTGAATGGAAAAGCTCGGTTTCGAGGAATATTTGTCCGTCGGTAATAGAAATAACATTGGTAGGAATATATGCTGAAACATCTCCCGCCTGAGTTTCGATTATTGGTAGAGCGGTAATAGAGCCGCCGCCATATTCTTTAGAAACACAGGCCGCTCTTTCGAGAAGACGGGAATGGAGATAGAAAACATCACCGGGGTATGCTTCACGGCCGGGGGGTCTTCTTATGAGAAGAGAGAGGGCGCGGTAGGCAACGGCGTGTTTGCTTAAATCATCATATATTATGAGAACATCTTTGCCTTGCTCACGGAAATATTCAGCCATAGCGCAACCTGAATAGGGGGCTATATACTGAAGGGGTGCGCTTTCGGAGGCGGAGGCGGAAACTACTATGGTATAATCCATAGCACCAGCCCTTGTTAGTTCATTAACAAGCTGAACAACACTGGTTGCCTTCTGTCCGATAGCAACATATATACAGATAACATTACTGTTTTTTTGGTTTATTATAGTATCAATAGCAATTTCGGTCTTACCTGTCTGACGGTCACCAATTATAAGTTCACGCTGACCACGACCGATGGGTATCATACTGTCAATAGCTTTGATACCTGTCTGCAAAGGTACGGAAACGCCTTCGCGTTCAATAATACCGGGGGCCTGAGCCTCAACGGGCTTCTCACCCGCATATTCAATAGGTCCCTTGCCATCTATGGGCTGACCTAAAGCGTCAACAACGCGTCCGAGGAGCGCATCGCCTACGGGTACAGAAAGAACTCTGCCTGTGCGCTTAACAATAGTACCTTCGCGGATACTGTTTTTATCAGATAAAACCGCAACCGAAACAGAATCTTCCTCTAGATTTTGCGCCATACCGTAACTTCCGTCATCGAATTCAAGAAGTTCGCCTGCCATACAGTCGCGAAGACCGTAAACTCGGGCGATACCGTCGCCAACAAGGATAACCGTGCCTGTTTCGCGCATTTCGGTTTTAGCTTTATAATTTTTAATTTGCTCTTTAATTATATTGCTTATCTCTTCAGGTCTTGTGTTCATCTGTTAATCACATCCTTTATACCTTGAAGTTGGGATTTTAAACTAGCATCGAATATCTTGCCATCAACGGTGGCAACAAATCCGCCTAAAAGGGTTTTGTCAATTTCACATTCCAAAACAACATCGTGACCGCAAAGCCCCGTAAGTTTTTCCTTTATAGATGATTTCTCACCGTCGGAAAGGGGAGTGGCGCTCAATATCTTAGCGGTAGAAATATGCTTTGATGCCTCGTAAAGCGCTTTGAAACCATCAAAAAATTCACTAAACTCTTTAATTCTGTTTCTCTCACAAAGGATACATAGCGTGTAAAGAGTGTGGTTTTCTATTTTACCTATAAAAGTGTTTTCGAGGGCGCTTACTCGCTCGTCTTTGGGAATAGAAACACAAGAAATATAATCTACAAATGCAGGGTTATCTATAAATACTTCATTAATACATTCGAGGTCGGAAAGTATTTTATCTTGAGTTTTTTCTTCCAAAGCCAAGGCGAATAGAGCTTCGGAATATTCGGTTATAGCGCTATTCATCTGCTTCACCTAAATTCTTTAGGGCGTTATCAATTATATCCTTATGGTCATCTGCATTAATTTCGCGCTCAAGAATTTTTTCGGCAATAGCGGTAGAAACCTCTGCGATTTCACGCTTGATTTCCTGACGAGCTTTTTTCTCCTCAAGTTCAATTTCGGTCTTGGCGCGGCTAATCATACCGTCAGCCTTTTCCTTAGCATCAGATAAAATTTCTTCGCTACGGGCGGTGGCGGTGTCGGTGGCAGATTTAATGATTTCGGTGGCCTTTGTACGAGCGCCCGAAATTTCATCCTCAAATTGCTTTTTGGTGGCATTGGCGTCATCTAGGGCCTTTTGGGCCTCGGCATACTGATTGTCAATATTATCCTGACGCTGTTTAATAAGTTTTTTAACAGGGCCGAAAAGAAACTTTTTGAGAATAAGGAATATGAGTAAAAGATTGGCAAGAGCAATAAGTATCTGCCAAAGATTTACGGATATAACATCCAAAGTTTGTACTTGTAAAGTGAACATTATATTATCCTACAAATTTCATAAGAGTGTTGATAAAAATATTGGGTGCAACAAAGATAAGGAGGATGGCGATAACCAAAGCATAAAGACCTGTGGTTTCTGCGATAGCGCATCCCATAAGCATTGTGGTAGTAACATCACCTTTGCATTCAGGCTGACGGCCAATGGCCTCACAAGCCTTAGCAACAGCGTTACCTTCACCGATACCGGGGCCGATACCTGCTATCATAGCAGTACCTGCGCCTAATGCGCAACATCCTAAAATAATACCGATTGCGATTTCTAACATTTTATTTTACCTCCGTTTTAACTGATTTGTTTTTGAGTTTCTTTTGTTGTTTTAATTTATATTCTTCAGCGGGGAAGCCGCCGGAAATATACATCATAGTAAGCATTGCGAAAATATACGCTTGAAGGATACTGCTGAACAGGTCGAAATAAAGGGAAAGAACGGCGGGGATACCTATCTGCAGAAGTGGAATTTCGCCTAAAATTCCAGGTAGCCACCCGAGAATAATTTTTGAAAGACCGCCAAGACCTGCGGCTAAAAGTATCGCGATAACCGAGCCCGATAAAATGTTTCCGTAGTGACGGAAAGCCATAGAAATAGGTGTGGCAATTTCGCTTATAATGTTAAGTGGTGCGAGTAAAACAGGGTCGCAGAAACTTTTAACATAGCTTATGGGTCCGCACTTGAATTTATAATATGTTATAAGTATGAAAACAAGCACTGCCCATCCGCCTACAACATTTATATCAGAAGTGGGTGCGTAAAGACCTACAAGGCCCAATAGACTTGAAAATGCCGAAAGTGCAAGAATTGCGGCAATGAAGGGCGGGAAACTTTTGAAAAATTCACCCATATTACCGATGGTCATATCCTCTGCCTTTTCAACTATCCATTCGGCGAGCAGTTGCCTTTTTGTATCGGGAACCTCTTTGATTCCGTGGGTCATAAATAGACAAAGTCCCAAAATAAACAGAGTCACGATTAAACTATTGGTTTGGGATTCGGTTATAGGTAGATTTTGAAGGGGCATAGGAACGGTAAAAAATATCTGCGCACCCGAGACCGAAATGCCTTCGCTTAATGGCTTGGTTAAAACCTTAATTACGATTCCTGCAATAATAGGCAGAATCATAATACATAGGTAAATTATATCCACCGCTATAAAAGCGGCGCTTTTTTTCTTCAAGTTACTTGACCCCCTTTCGAACTAAAGGACTTATAGCTATTGCTAGTCTTGGGAAGAGAAGAGAAATAAGCGTAGACCAAATATTGAAAATGCTCAGCGCCGCGCCGAGAGCGGCAATAACGAAAAGCATAAAGGTTCTAAGACTTTGTGATGCCTTCATAAAGTTTTTAGCTTCTTTTTCATCCTTATTAACTGCTTTTTGCACAGTTATACCGAGGAGAAGAAAATTGAGCACACCCGTTCCTCCGCCCAAAATATTACCCAAAAGAACATATATATCCCATTTGCCGATAATGAGAAATACAGCTTCCATAACGGCGCTGAATATCAAAACCCAGTATGCGATATATAATGTTTCTTTCTTTACAGTATCGTTCAATTTAAGCATTAAAGGTTACCCTTCCAAATAAAGTAAAATATTATATATATTATATCCCAATATACATATATTTGCAATAAAAGTTAATAAATTAACAAAAAATTCCCCCTGTTTTAAAGGGGAATTTTGAAGACAGGTTAATTATTTGAGCCTACGGTTAGAGAAGTTGTATAGTATCTTCCGGAACGGTAGATTTTAAGGGTGATTTTTTCCTTTGGCTCACAGTCTTCAAGAAGATTTATAAACACGGTATAATCGGTGATTGCAGTGCCGTTCATTTCGGTTATAATATCACCCTTTTTAATACCTGCCTCTCTTGCGGGGCTGTTATAATCAACACTTAGCACTACTGCGCCGGTGGGGAAGCCATAGTATTTGAGAACTTCGGCTGTATAGGTTTCGCTTATATTTATGCCCACATAGGCCTCGGGATTATCTTTTCTTGATATGATTTTTTCGCATCTTTCAATAACCGTGTTAACGGGTATGGCAAAGCCCATTCCTTCATATTCTTCGGCAACGATTTTGGAACTGTTAATACCAACGAGTTTGCCCGTTGTATCAAGTAAAGCGCCGCCAGAGTTACCTGGGTTTATGGCGGCATCGGTCTGGATAAGCTTAATGCCAGATGAACTTGAAATTTCTCTATCAAGGCCGCTTATAATACCGAAGGTAACACTTCCCATAAATTCAAGACCGCCTGGGTTACCTATAGAAACCACATACTGACCGACCTCGAGATTCCCCGAATCACCAAGCTCTACGGGAGTAAGTCCCGTAACATTAATTTTTAAAACCGCAAGATCTGAAGCGATGTTGTAACCTATAACAGAGGCGGAATGAGGGTCACCGTTGGTATCGCCTATAAACACCTCGATTTTAGAGCCTGAGCCGCCTTCTACAGCGTTCTCAATAACATGGTAGTTGGTAATAATATAACCATCAGAAGAATATACAACGCCTGAGCCTTCGCCTGTGGCTTCCTCGCTACCGCCAAAGAAGTTTATAACAGAGGTGGTGGTGCGGATTCCCACAACGCTGTTTTTAACCTTCTTGGCAACTGCAACTGCTACTGATTCGGCAGTTTCTTCAATATTTATATTAACATTTTGGGAAGTATAATCTTTAGAAGGAGAATTATCGGTCTGCTTATTTCCTATCATAGAGAAGGTAGCTGCAGCTCCGCTTACAGCGCCGATTACCGCTGCTAATATGCAGGATACGATAACTACACCGAAACTATGACCCTTTTTCTCTTTTTTTGGTTTTTGAGGTTTTTCGTGGGGAACATAATTATACGAAGTGTATTTTGGCGCATTAGAAGGGTTATCCTGAATAATATCCTCTCGATTTTTTGTGTAATATCCGTTTACCGAATCAAACCCGCTGATATCACCTTTTTGCTCATTATGTGGATTGTTATTAAATTCGTTCATAGAAGTCCACTCCTTTGTAAGTTTTATTTTATATGGAATTTATTGCAAAAGTCAATAAAATATATGAATATTCCGTTAATTATTATTTTACAAATATAAAATAAAATGCTTTACATTTTTGAAACTTTGTGGTATACTCATTAAGCTACCGTATTCTGTGCTTTTGGCGGCTGCCGCTTAAAGCGGAATTACTAAGACCTTTTGCTCGGAATATGGCGGACAAAAAATTAAAAGGAGTAAAGTGAAATGACCAATGAAGTAAAGCAGCAGATTATGGCTGAATATGCTACTCACGAAGGCGATACCGGTTCTCCCGAAGTTCAGATTGCAGTACTTACCCACCGCATTAATGAACTTAACGCTCACTTAAGCGTTCATCATAAGGACCATCACTCTCGCCGCGGTCTTCTTAAGATGGTAGGTCACAGAAGAAACCTTCTTGCTTACCTTCAGTGAAACGATATTGAAAGATATCGTGCTATCGTTAAGAAGCTCGGTCTTCGTAAGTAATCTAAGAAAGCTAAGGCAGACCTTTTGGTCTGCCTTATTGCAGTTTTTAAAAGCAGTTTTTTAATAAGTGTAATTAAGAGATTTTTTCGTTGTTTAGCGGTAAATCGAGGACCCGTGCCTCCCTTGCCTAAAGGGAGGGGGACCAACCGATAGGTTGGTGGAGGGATATAAATACTTTCTTTTGTGATTAACGGGTTTTGGATTTATTGCTAACCGAAAAATCTCTTGAAATAAAAATTAAAGGAGATAAAAAAGATGTTCGAAAACTTCAAAGTTTATGAAACTACCATCGCAGGCCGCCCTTTCAAACTTGAAACAGGTAAAATGGCAGGTCTTGCAAATGCCGCATTTATGGCATCCTATGGCGAAACAAGTGTACTTTGTACCGTAACTGCATCCGATAAACCCCGTGAGGGAGTGGACTTTTTCCCTCTTTCTGTAGATTATGAGGAAAAAATGTATGCAGTAGGCCGTTTCCCCGGCTCATTCCAGAGAAGAGAAGGTAGAGCCAGTGAAAAGGCAATTCTTTCTTCCCGTTGCATTGATAGACCTATTCGTCCTCTTTTCCCTAAGGATATGAGAAACGATTGCTCTGTTGTTGCTACCGTTATGTCGGTTGACCCCGATTGCTCACCTGAAATCACCGCCGCTATCGGTGTTTCTGCAGCTATTGCAGTATCCGATATTCCTTGGGAAGGCCCTATCGCAAGTACAAGCGTAGGTCTTATTGATGGCGAAATTATTATCAATCCCACTTTAGAGCAGAGAGCTGTTTCCGACCTTAACCTCACCGTTTCTTCAACCGCTGATTTGGTTGCTATGATTGAGGCAGGCGCAAACGAAATTGATGATGACCTTATGTTTGACTGCATTATGGCAGGCCACGAGGTTAATAAAGAAATCGTTAAATTTATTAACGGTATCGTTGCCGAAATTGGTAAAGAGAAATTTACATTCGAGTCAAGCAATCCCGACCCCGAAATTATGGCTGAGATTGAAGAATTCTGTATTGAAGATGTAAAGAAAGCGCTCGATACCGATGATAAGAATGTTCGCGATGCCGCTTTACTTCCCATCTATGATGCAGTTCACGCTAAATTTGATGAGAGATTTGAAGGCAATGAAGCAAAGCTTGATGAGATTATGTATCTCGTTCAGAAGCACGTAGTTCGTGCTTGGCTTAAGGATGAGCATAAGCGTGTTGATGGTCGTGGTATCGATGATATCCGTCCTCTTGATGCTCAGGTTGATTTGCTTCCCAGAACTCACGGTTCAGGTATGTTTACAAGAGGTCAGACTCAGGTGCTTTCCGTTGCTACTTTAGCTCCCATCAGCGAAGCTCAGAAGCTTGACGGACTTGATGAAGATACCTCTAAGCGTTATATTCACCACTATAACTTCCCCTCATATTCTGTTGGCGAAACCAAGCCCTCCCGCGGCCCCGGCCGTCGCGAAATCGGTCACGGCGCGTTAGCAGAAAAAGCCCTCGTTCCCGTAATTCCCAGTGTTGAAGAATTCCCCTATGCTATCCGCGTAGTAAGTGAAGTTCTTTCTTCCAATGGCTCTACCTCTCAGGGTTCTATCTGTGGCTCAACCCTTGCTCTTATGGCAGCAGGCGTTCCCATTAAAGCCCCCGTTGCAGGTATTTCCTGTGGTCTTATCACAGGCGATGATGGTGTTTATGGCGACTTTATGACTATGGTTGATATTCAGGGTCTTGAAGATTTCTACGGCGATATGGACTTTAAGGTTGCAGGTACTCATAAGGGTATCACCGCAATTCAGATGGACTTAAAGGTACATGGTCTTACTCCTGAAATCATTAAAGAGGCCTTTGCTAAAACCCATAAGGCAAGACTTCACATTCTTGACGAAGTAATGCTCAAGTGTATCGCTGAGCCTCGCGCAGAGCTTTCTAAATATGCTCCTAAGATGTTTACCACCACCATCAGCCCCGATAAAATCGGCGATGTTATCGGTAAGCAGGGCAAGGTTATTCAGTCTATTCAAGAGCAGTGCGAATGTACAATTACTATTGAAGAAGATGGTCATGTTTATGTTTCCGCCCTTGATGCAGAAAAAGCTCAGCAGGCAATTTCTATTGTTGAACTTATTGCTAATGACCCCGAAATCGGCGCGGTTTACAGCGGTAAGGTAACCCGTCTTATGACCTTCGGTGCCTTTGTTGAAATCGCTCCCGGTAAGGAAGGCCTCGTTCATATCTCTAAGCTTGATGTTAAGAGGGTTGAAAAGGTTGAAGATGTTGTTGCAGTAGGTGACCAGGTAATCGTTAAGGTAACCGAAATTGATGACCAAGGCAGAATTAACCTCTCCCGCAGAGATGCACTTGTAGAAATCAACGGTGCAGTTGTTGAAGAGGGCGCAGATGAAGAAGCTCCCCGCAGAAATAATAAAGAGCGTCGCGGTTTTAAAAAGCGCTAATAAATATTTTAAGCAGTAGACCCTCCGATTTTTCGGAGGGTCTATTTTTCATAGAATAAAAAAATAGGTGTTGCAATTCTAATGGTGATTTATTAAAATAAAGGTGAATTTGAGGTGATGCTTATGTTTATTGATGAAAATAGAACTGTTGCAGGTCTAAAGCTTTTTGAAAATGCCCTCGTTTCGGTTGCGGAACTGGAACCCGTATGCTGAAAAATCTCTGCAGAGGGCAGCGTGCTTCTTAAAAATGAAGATAATGTTTTGCCTTTCAAAAAGGGTGAAAAGGTGGCGGTTTTCGGCAGAATTCAAACCACATATTATAAAAGCGGAACGGGCTCAGGCGGCGATGTAAAAATCAAAAAACACCCAAGCATAATTGAATCCATAAAAAAAGACAGAAGCATAATTATAGATGAAGAATTGCTTTGCGTTTATAAAAATTGGATAGAGGAAAATCCTTTTGATGACGGTCACGGTTGGGCAAAAGAACCTTGGTGCCAAGAGGAAATGCCCCTTTCTGAAGAAATCGTTAAATCGGCGGCTGGACGCAACGATGCTGCGTTGGTTATCATCGGCAGAACTGCGGGCGAGGACCACGATAACGCCGAAGAAAAAGGTAGCTGGTATCTGACCGATAAGGAAGAAGAAATGATAGCAAAGGTATCTGCTAATTTCGATAAGGTTGCCGTAGTTTTAAATGTAGGTAACCTTATAGACCTTTCATTTGTGGAAAAATATTCGGTTAATTCCGTGCTTTATTCTTGGCAGGGCGGAATGTACGGTGCCGACGGTCTTGCCGATGTTTTATGCGGTAAAATAAGCCCTTCGGGCAAGCTTACCGATACCCAACCTAAAAAACTTTCTGATTGTCCTTCCTACGATAATTTCGGCGATAATGATGAGAATATTTATCAAGAGGATATATATGTAGGATATAGATACTTCGAAACCTTCGCTAAGGATAAGGTTATGTATCCCTTTGGATTTGGTCTTACATATACCGATTTTAAAGAGGATTATACCGCATCGGTTGATGGTACCATAGTAACAGTAACCGCAAAAATTAAAAATATCGGGGATTTGCCCGCCCGTCAGGTAATAGAGGTTTATTACGGTGCACCATGCGGAAAATTAGGCGCCCCAGAAAAACAGCTTATCGGTTATAAGAAGACAGGAACTTTAAATTCAAAACAAGAGGAAACTTTAGAAATTAAGGTGGATATTAAAAATCTCGCCTCTTATGATGATGGGGGCGTTACGGGCAACCGTTCTTCTTTCGTTCTTGAAAAAGGTAAACATATTATTTATGCGGGTACCGATGTAAGAAGCGCTCAAAAAATTGCAGAAATCAACCTTGAGGATACCTTGGTAATACAAAAACTTGAAGAAGCAATGGCGCCTACTAAACCCTTTGACCGCCTCGTTGCCAAGGAAGAAAATGGTGAAATAGTACCCGTATATGAGCCAACGCCCCTAAAAACCAACGATACTGAAAAGCGTATACTTGAAAGAAGACCAGAGAATATAAAATTTACTGGCGATAAGGGAATTAAGCTTTCCGATGTTTACGAAAATAAAAATACCCTTGATGAATTTGTAGCCCAGATGACCGAAGAAGACCTTATCAATATTGTTTGCGGAGAGGGTATGAATAGCCCCAAAGTAACTGCCGGTACAGGCGGCGCCATAGGTGGCACTACTGAGGCTTTAAGAAATTTGGGAATTCCCGTTGCCTGCGTTACCGATGGACCTTCGGGACTTCGTATTCAGGACAGTTGGTATGCTACAAGTCTTCCTAACGGTATGGTATTTTCATCCTCTTTTGATGATGAATTAACCGAGCAGATATTTGATTTAGAGGGCGTAGAGATGTTCCGCTACAATATTGACGGACTTTTAGGCCCCGGTATAAATATTCATAGAAACCTTTTAAACGGCCGAAACTTTGAATATTTTTCTGAGGACCCACTACTTACAGGTAAAATGGCGGCGGCAATGTCAAGAGGTCTTACTAAATCAAACTGCAGCACCACAATTAAGCATATGTGCGGTAATAATCAGGAAACGAGAAGACATTTTGTTAATTCGGTTATTTCCGAAAGAGCCCTTCGTGAAATCTATCTTCGCCCCTTCGAAATCGCGGTTAAAGAAAGCGAGTGCGGGGCTATAATGACCTCGTATAACCCCGTTAATAACTATTGGTCCGCCTCAAATTATGACCTTACCACCACAATTCTTCGGAACGAATGGGGATATAAGGGCCTTGTTATGACGGATTGGTGGGCAAAAAGCGGAAGCTCTCCCGAAACCGCCACAACCACTAACCTTAAGGATATGGTAAGAGCGCAAAATGATATTTATATGGTTTGTATGGATGCGCCTTCTAAATCCAATAACATAAGAGAAGGGCTAAAAGACGGTTATATAACCGTGGGCGACCTTCAAAGATGTGTTAAAAATATTTTAGGATTCGTACTTAAATCCAATACCTTTATAAAGGTGCTTAAGAACGGCGGTAAAATCCCCGATTTCCCGAAAGCCGATGAAAAGGATATGAAGGAAACCTGTGTTTACGAGGATATTAAAAGCGGTGATAAGTTCTATGCAAAATATGGCGGCACCACCCCCGTTTTATTCACTTTCGAGGTGTCCTGTAGCGCAAGTGAACTTTCGCAAAATACTATCAGATTTAAACTTGATGGCTCTGATA
>JAZRNX010000064.1:0-3267 GCA_045648365.1 Acutalibacteraceae bacterium | reverse complement strand
ACAACACCTTGGATATTGTAGCATAGTCGGGAGGCTGTGTAATACAAATCCGCACAAGCCTCCCTATATTGCAGTCAACAATTATCAGGAGGAGAAAAATAATGAGTAAAGAAGACTTAATAATTCGTTTAGAAAGAAAAGAAGACCGACGCGAGGTAGAAAACCTGATTCGTGAATCATTTTGGAATGTTTACAGACCAGGTTGTCTTGAACACTATGTGATAAATCAGCTTAGACATGACGACGCCTTTATACATGAACTTGATTTTGTTATGGAAAAAGACGGCAAAATTATAGGTCAGAATATGTTTATGAAAGCTGTGATAAAAGCTGATGACGGAAAAGATGTTCCTATTTTAACAATGGGACCGATTTGCATAACACCCGAACTGAAAAGACAAGGTTATGGTAAAATCTTACTTGACTATTCGCTTGAAAAAGCGACAGAACTCGGTTTTGGTGCTCTATGCTTTGAGGGTAATATCAACTTTTACGGGAAAAGTGGTTTTTCATATGCAAGTGAGTTTGGCATCCGCTATCACGGGTTGCCCGAAGGTGCAGATAGCTCATTCTTTCTTTGTAAGGAGCTTATATCCGGTTATCTGAATAATATAACAGGAGAATATGCTCCACCACAGGGTTATTTTGTTGATGAGGCAGAAGCTGATGAATTTGATAAAAACTTTCCATACAAAGAAAAACTAAAACTACCAGGACAGATTTTCTAAAAACGAATTTGGCAGGGGCTGTTGTATGCAGTCCCTGCCGATATTTTTAATATAAACTAAGAAAGTAATTTAACTTTTTCTTCAATCTGCTTAATAATATCAATGAATATCTCATCAGATTGCCCTGTTGGATCTTGTAATCCCCAGTTATCGTCAAAGGCTTTACCTATATAGGGACAGCCGACATCACATCCCATAGATATGGCAATATCAGGAACAGGAATTTCATCTGTTGTTTTTGAGTATTGCTCCTGCTCCATATCAATACCATAAATCTGTTTCACAAGTCTGACAGCATCCTGATTTATCTGTGGTTTTGTTTCTATTCCTGCTGAATAAAAATCAAATTTATCACCTAAAAAATGTTTTCCAAGCGCTTCTGCAATCTGACTTCTGCAAGAGTTGTGTACGCAGATAAAAGCAATTTTCTTTTTCATTCTATCACCTTAAACCCCTAACTTATGGAATAAATCTTCAACTTCTTTTGTTTTAAGAACTTTTCCCATAGAAACAACCTTATCATTCACCACAATGGCAGGCATACTCATTACACCATATTCCATAATCTTTTGCATATCTGTAATGTACTCTACCTCGATGTCAATTCCAATATTTTTTACAGCATCTTTTGTATTTTCGTATTGAGTGTGACAGGCTTTGCACCCTGCTCCCAAAACTTTAATACAACAAATGCCGTCTACCGTTTTACCGCAACACTCATTTGTAATTTTAACATCTTTCGGAGCAGAATCACACGAGCAACAGCAAGATTTTTCTTCTTTTTTCTTACCAAAATTAAATAATGACATAATAAATACCTCCATATTTATATAATAATATTTTGTATTGCATTGAAAAAATAACCCACAAGGATTATACCAATTGTACATACAGCAACAAATATACCAAGCAATTTAGGTTTAACAGCTTTACGAAGCATAATCATTGACGGAAGTGAAAGCGTGGTCACACCCATCATAAACGAAAGGACAACACCGAGTAATGCTCCTTTTGAGAGCAGTGCTTCGGCAATAGGTATTGTTCCAAATATATCGGCATACATAGGTACACCTGCGATAGTAGCAATTATAACGCCAAATGGGTTATTATCCCCAAGTAGTTTTACAATAAATTCTTCCGGTATCCAGTTATGGATGACAGCACCAATGCCTACACCAACCAAAACATAAGGAAATACCTTTTTAGCAGTAGAAACTACCTGTTCCCAAGCATATTTAATACGGTCTTTGAAATGTAGCTCGTCTTGAGGTATATCAAGATTTTTACCATTCCTTATATATTCTTCTACCTGATTTTCAAGATGCATTTTTTCTATCAGAGTTCCGCCGGCAACTGCGATTACAAGACCAAGCACTACATAGATAACTGCTACTTCCCAGCCAAATATACTCATAAGCAGAACTAATGAGCCCAAATCTACCATAGGCGAAGATATCAGAAATGAGAATGTTACACCAAGGGGTAAACCTGCACTTGTAAATCCTATAAATAGCGGTATTGACGAACAGGAACAAAATGGGGTTACAGTTCCCAAAAGGGCGGCTACGATGTTTGCTCCTATTCCACTAAACCTTCCAATTATCTTTTTAGTTCTTTCCGGTGGGAAGAAACTTTGGATATAAGATATAATCAAAATCAGAACACCTAACAGAACCATAATTTTGATTATGTCATATAGAAAAAATTGAATACTACCACCAATCCTTTCTGTGGTATCTACTCCAACACTGTTTAACAAGTTACCTATGAGGACATTGAGCCACCTCATACTTATAATTTCATTCTGAAAAAAGTTCCATCCTGTTTGTAATATTTCCATAGCAAACTCTCCTTATATAGAAACATAGAAATATATCTATATGTTTGTTTTAAAGTAAGTCGTGCTGTCATTTCTTATTTTTTACAACACGACTACTCTTCTGATAAAGCATTCAGATATTCTTTTGCATACTGCATACCTTCGGGGGATATGGAATAATGTGTCCATTTTCCTTCCTTTCTTCCTACAACGATACCTGAATCACAAAGTATTTTCATATGGTGAGATAGTGTTGGTTGAGTTACATTAAGCGCCTCTAATAATTTGCAGGCACATTTTTCACCGGTCTTCAACATTTCAAGTATCTTTACTCTGTTTTCGTCACAAAATGCCTTGAACACAATAGCAACTTTCTTTTCATCCATCTCAATCACCTCACATCGATATTTTTCTATCTGATATCATTATACTACATATATAGATATTTGTCAATATGTTTATACTATTTTTTCGAATTATATCAATACCATCCTTGACAATAGTAAAATTACGCGGTAAAATACACACCATAAAACAAAAAGCACTTAAAGACTTGGGTTTGCTACTTATCATACATTCGACAGATGTCGACATCAAGACAGAAGTTTTGACAAAAATATCATCTAAAATTATTAATCGGCATAAAGAATGATTATTTACGCATTGTTTATACCGATTTTTATATTAAGGTAATAAATTAAATAATATTGCATATAATAC
>JAZRNX010000063.1:0-23726 GCA_045648365.1 Acutalibacteraceae bacterium | reverse complement strand
AGGTTGCTATTTGTGACGATGAAAGAATCTTTCGCGAAGAGTTAAAGGAAATTTTAATCCAGTACAAAACAGAAAAGCGTTTGCATATTGATATTTTTGAGTATGAGAACGGTCAAGAGTTACTGGCGAGTGAAAATGTGTTTGATATGGTTTTTATGGATTATCAAATGCCTAAATTGAACGGACTTGAAGCTGCGCGTATTTTACGCACAAAAAATTCAATATGCAGTATAATTTTTATAACCTCTTATCCTGAATTTATATTGGATTCCTTTGAGGTCCAGCCCTTTAGATTTATGGTAAAGCCTATAAAAAACGAAAAGATATATGAGGTAATAGGCAGTTATATAAAACAACAAAAGCTACTTTATCCGCTTATCGTTATAGAAAACGGTGAACAAAAATCCGTCAACGCTCAAGATATAATCTATATTGAGGGTGACGGAAAGTATTGCATAATAAGAACTAATAAAGAAACTATACACAGTTCAAAAACAATATCGCATGTTCACAAACTTTTGCCAGAGTATTGTTTTTATCGTATACATAAATCGTATGTAATTAATATGTACTGTGTGTCCTCTCTTAAAAAAAATATCATCACATTAAATAATGGGGAAGAAGCAATTGTAGGTAGAAATCATATAGCGGAATTCAAAAAAGTGTATATGAATTTTGTTGAAAATTATTATGTGAGGTTGTGAATATGTCTTTTCTATTTGTAGCAGAAACTTTGATATATTATATTTGCTTAATAATGATTTCTATTAAATTGCTAGACGGTAAAATAGATAAAACTGTTATATCAATAGGATCTTCAATTATATATTTAGTATGCTTGATTTTGGCTTCTAAAATAAATTATATAGATTTTTCTAAATATTTAGTTGTTTTCCTATTTTTGCAGTTATTTGTTTTATGTGTATCCATAAAGAATGTAAAGATAAGTTCTATTATTTATGCTTTTGTTTTGTTATTTTGTTTAGGGGTTATATTAACATCTTCAATAATATCTTTCTTTTCAAGTACAGCTCAAATGAATTTTAATATTGAGATTTTGGTGCATTTATTAATATTGTGTTTATGTTTAATTGTTTGCTTTTTGCCGAGTTTTTCTAAAAAAGTAAAAAATATATTGATATGGACATCAAAAAGTATTAAGATTCTAACAATTACTTTAATGATTTTTAGTATGGTAATAACTACTATAGTATTTGATATTCAAGAAATGTTATATGATAATATACGATTATTAACTTTGTATAGGATTATTACTGTGTCGCTATTATTTATTTTCTTAACACTGTCTGTGTTATTATTAAATTCTATTTCGAATATGCACCTAAAAAGTCTTACCAAAAACTACGAAAAACAATTAGAGGCTCAGGCGGAGCATTATGCTGTACTTTCAAGGACAGATTTTGAACTTAGACGATTTCGCCATGATTTTAACAATATAAAGTTAGGGGTGGGGGAACTTATAGCTGAAGGGCGGCAAACCGAAGCTATAAAAATGCTTGACTGCGCTAATGGAGATATTTACAACACTACAAATTCTTTATTGTGCTTTGATACAGGCAATGGTATAGTTGATGCCCTGCTTGCAGAGAAACAGCGCAACGCTGCTCTATCAAATATTAAAATTAATTTTGAGGGTGCTGTACCATCAAGTAACATATCGGCTACAGAATTATGTGTATTATTTGGCAATACGATTGATAATGCGATAGAAGCATGTGAAAAAATTGATATAAAAAAAGAAAAGACAATTAATGTCACATGCAAATGTAATAGCAATTTTATGTTTTTGGATATTACCAATCCGGTAAGTAATCCGATTGTAATTAAGAATAATACTCTTGCTACTACAAAAGCTGATAAAACTCTGCATGGTTTTGGATTATACTCACTTGACCAAATTGTAAAAAAACATGACGGCGTTCTAAATTTGACTTGCGATAACCACGAATTTAAAGTTAATATCAGTATGTTTGTTAAAACCTAAAAACACTAAATTAAGTTTCACATCAAAGTTCAAAATACGGTTCATAAAACCGATATATGACGGCGGATGTCGTGAAGCTGCACATGTCTATTATGGCGAAATTAATGCCCCTGACTCAATATTTTAATTAATGAAAGCTATTACATTTCATTTTCTGTTGATGTAATGTAATAGCTTTTTTACTGAAATGTTTTGTGTGCACAAACCTTGTAATATAATGGTACTGCATTCTTTAAATGCAAATATAATCAAGCAGATGAAAAAATAACATGTTTCGGGATAAGTAATTGGATTTGCTGGTCTAGTATATTTTCGTTATGTAGTAATATTCATCAAGCGAATATGCATTTTCAATTTCTCGAAAGCCATAAAAGCAACCTTGATTTTCAGTTTGAACAGTATCAAAAGTAACATCCATATTCCACCAAGAACTATTAAAATAAACTCGGTTCCAAGTATGATGATATTGAGCGTTATCGCGCTTGTCGCCGTCAAGAACGTAGCAAGGGATATTTTGACTGCGGCATAGTGCAGCAAACAGATGGGAAAAGTCATAACAGATGCCTTTTCGGGTATTTACTGTTTTACGCACATTAAAATATTGGATAAAGGGTTCACAGTCATAGTCATATTCGAAATTATGTATCATCCATTCATATATTGCGTTTACCTTTTCTTCATCGGTATTGCAGTCGGCACAAATTTCGTTAGCAATTTCAACCATCTTTGTATCCCACAAGGTTGCTTGACCGTTTGTAAGCGAAACATCATCTTGTTCATAGATGAAAATATATGCGGAGAAAAGCAATAACAAAATTGCAGCAGACAACAACAAAAGAAAAATTTTCGTCAATAACCTATCTTTACGAGTGGTGTTGGCAAAAGCAATAAAATACATAAAAACAATAACAAGTGAAATAAGTGCCAAAAAAGGAAACACTCTACGACAATAAATAGTGTAAGCTATGTTCATACAAGCAATGAGAATCAGCAAGATATAAACCACTGCTCCCATTGTTTTTGTTTTTATCTCAACTACTAAAAACAAGCTCGGTAAAGCTGACAGTAAATAGAATACCTGTAGAGTGGGCGAGAGAACAAGAATGTCTCTCAAATAAAATCCTAATATTAAATTATATGTAAGTGCAATGGTAAAGAAAACAAGTCTAGATGTGTTGGTTTTAGAAGCTTTTTTAGTCTTCATTTCAAATCTCCTTTATGTACGAAAATTCTTTGAAACGAAGAAGAGGCAGTACAGAGCAAAACGCTCTGTACTGCCACAAACAAAGGCTATTTAACATCTTTTAAGAAAACAACAAACCCGAACGTTTCACCAATCGGTAAAAGGTTCGGGTTTGAATGCTTTGGTGCGGGTGACAGGACTTGAACCTGCACGCCGAGGCGCTAGCTCCTAAGGCTAGTGCGTCTGCCAATTCCGCCACACCCGCATATTCTGTAAGGTCTATTTTACTTTAAAAAACGCTGAAAGTCAAGCAAAATTAAAATAAATTTTAGTATTATTTTTGCGTTAATGATTAGCCTTAAAATTTGTGTATTTTCACTACATTTTACAAAGAAAAAAGCGCCAAATTATGAAAAGTTTATTATTGCTTGATTATTGTATTTATATATGATATAATTTATTAGTATAATTGCGCGTATAGTAACCGTAGCGACCATAACGAAAAATGAAGGATAAAAATATGTTGAAAAAAGTTTTGGACAAGAGAATCGACTTACAGCAGTTTTTGTTTATACGAGGATTTTTAATTACGGATAAGGAAATTACCGATACAAACGATTTTCCGTTCTATAATAACTGGCGTCAGGAGAAACACGGAGAATATTGGTACATGGCTCATAATCTTACGGGGATGCATATTTATACCGATGATGATGGTAAAGTATTCTTCCTGTTTGGGCATGCGTACAATCCGATTACAATGCAACACGAGGAGTCGGATGTTCTTAAATATTTATCCGAAAATTATGGGTCAGATAGATATATAGAGTGTCTTAATGAACTCACTGGCATATATGTTGCAGGTGTGGCCGACGGTGCAAAAATAGAATATTATGTTGACGCATCCGGAATGCAGTCTGCATGTTATGGCAAGGTAGGGGAAAATTTTTATATTTCTTCACATCCGCAGCTGATAGGCGATTTGTGTTCGCTCACAATGGATAGTTTTGTAGAAAAACTTATAGGTTATAAATGGTATACCAGAGTAATGGGCGCGTATTTACCTGCAGATTTGACTTCTTTTAGCGAGGTAAAAAGAATAGTACCCAGCATAATGTACACTTTTGATAAAGAGGTTTCGCATTATAGATTTTGGTTTAATAGACCTGTTGAAACTGTAAAGTCAACCGAAGAATATGATTGTGTAATTCAAAAGGCTGCGGATATTTTGAATAATAATATGGCGCTTATTGCAAAGAAGTGGCGATCCCCCGCTATTTCTTTAACGGGCGGAATTGACAGTAATACCACTTTTGCCGCCGCTAACGGAAATTATGATAAGTATGAAACCTTTAGTTATTTATCCGCTGAGAAAGAGGTACCTGATGCTGCAGCAGCAAAAACCATTGCGGAAAAATTCAATGTAAAGCATACGGAATTTCATATTCCGGAAGAAAAAAATGGACTTGCGGACTATGATTTAAAGGTTCAAATTATAAATCATAATAACGGCTATATCTCATTTCCTTATGAGAATGAACTTAGAAAAAGGGTTTATTTGCAAGAGAACTGTAAATTTGATGTAGAGGTTAAATCTTGGGCGTCAGAAACCATTCGTGCATATTGGTATAAATATCATGGCAGAAAGAAGATGCCGAAACTTTCACCAAAACTATTCAGAAACCTTTATAAGATTTTTATTTTCAATCGTAAACTTGCATGGGATATAGATAAAATATTTGATAGCTATATCAAGGAATTCGAGTATGATAAAATCCCACTTTGTTATCCTCCTGCTGATATGCATTATAATGAGGTGGGTTGGGGAAGCTGGGGCGGTCTTAATATCAGCGAAATGAAATATTGCTTTGATATAACACTTCCTTATAATAACAGATTGTTTTTTGATTTGTTATTTAGGGTTCCGCTGGATAAAAGAATTTCGGACCAGCATCATCTTGATATGAAAAAATATCTTAATCGCGAACTTTATGATATGAATATCCGGGTGGTAAATATGAAGGAGACAAAATTCAGAGCATTTGCCTTAAATGTTATATTTACCATTAACTCTGTTCTTCCTTTCTAATGTTGCTTATATATTTTTTAAAAAATAATTTTAAAGCAGGAGTTAAACCAAGTGAAAAAAGTTTTATATGTTGCTACGGTAGCAAGTCATATATGCCAGTTTCATTTGCCGTATTTGGAAATGTTGCAAAGTAGGGGTGTGTGCGTTCATGTGGCGGCGAGGGACAACCTTTCCGAAAAGAACGGTTTGCAGCTTAAGTTCACCGATAAATATTTTGATGTTCCTTTTGAGCGCTCCCCTAAAAGCAAACGAAATATAAGGGCATATAAAGAGCTTAAAAAGATAATATCTGAAAATCAATATGATTTGATAGTATGTAATACTCCTATGGGTAGTATCCTTACGCGCCTTGCAGCCAGAAGGTCACGAAAGCGTGGCGCAAAGGTTATATATATTGCCCACGGATTTCACTTCTACAAGGGTGCGCCAAAGAAAAACTGGATTGTTTTTTATCCTATTGAGAAAATTTTTGCTAAACTGTGCGATACGGTTGTCACAATAAATAAAGAGGATTTTGAATTCGCTAAAAAGCATTTTAAAACCCAAGTGCGACATATTCACGGTATAGGCGTTAGCAATAAGCGTTTCCATCCCGTAGACCGAGAAGAAAAGATTAAATTAAGAAAAACAATAGGTTTATTGCCCGATGATTTTATAGTTCTTTGTACGGGCGAACTTAACAAAAACAAAAATCAGGAGCAGCTCATAAAATCTGCTGCCCGATTGGTTGATAAAATTCCGAAGCTAAAGATTTTATTAGCCGGTAACGGACCTAATGAACAAAATCTTTTGAGTTTGATAGACGGTTTAAATTTGAAGGATACCGTAAAACTTTTAGGTTACCGTACCGACCTTGAAAACATTATCCCTGCGGTAGATTTAGTCGCCTCCTTCAGTAAGCGGGAGGGTTTAGGTCTTAATATTATTGAAGGAATGTTATGCGGCAAACCTATAGTAGCTACATATAATCGGGGCCACAGTGAATTGATTGATAATAATGTTAACGGTTTTTTAGTCCCTATAGGAGATATTGAGAAAACTGCAGAAACAATTCTTGAAATATATTTAGATTTTGACAAAAAACAAAAATTCTCATTAAACTCTCAAACCAAAGCCCAAAAATACACGGTAGATTTTGTGTCGGGCGAATTAATGAATATATTATTTGAAAAAAAGGAGTAATTAAAATGTCACTCTATGAAAAAATTCTTAAAGGCGAAGAAAAAATATCTTTAGTAGGTCTTGGCTATGTTGGTATGCCTATTGCGGTTGCTTTTGCAAAGAAAGTAAAGGTTGTAGGTTTTGACCTTAATGCCAAGAAAATCGAGCTTTATAAGTCGGGCGTCGACCCCACAAACGAAGTTGGCGACGAGGTTATTAAAAATACAACGGTTGAATTTACTGCCGATGAAACCAAACTTCGTGAGGCAAAGTTCCATATTGTTGCTGTTCCCACACCTGTAAATGATGACCACACTCCCGATTTAACCCCCGTAGAAGGCGCTTCACAGATAGTGGGACGCAATCTTACCAAGGGCTCTATTGTAGTTTACGAATCAACTGTATACCCCGGTGTTACCGAGGATGTTTGTATTCCTATTTTAGAAAAAGAATCGGGCCTTAAATGCGGTGTTGATTTTAAAATCGGTTATTCTCCTGAACGCATTAACCCCGGCGACAAGGTTCACCGCCTTGAAACCATCGTTAAAATCGTTAGCGGTATGGACGAGGAATCCTTAGAGGAAATCGCAAAGGTTTATGGGCTTGTTGTGGAGGCAGGGGTACACAGAGCTGAAAGCATTAAGGTTGCCGAAGCCGCAAAGGTTATCGAAAATAGCCAGAGAGATATAAATATTGCCTTTATGAATGAGCTTTCAATCATCTTTAACAAGATGGGTATTGATACCCAGTCGGTACTTAAAGCGGCAGGAACAAAGTGGAACTTCCTTAAGTTCTTCCCAGGCCTTGTTGGCGGACACTGTATCGGTGTTGACCCCTATTATCTTACATATAAGGCGGAGCAGCTCGGTTACCATAGCCAGATTATTCTTTCCGGCCGTAGAATTAACGATGATATGGGCAAATATGTGGCTGAAAGCGTAGTTAAAAATCTTATTAAGGCAGATGTTTCTATCAAAAAGGCAAAGGTTGCTATTCTCGGTTTCACCTTTAAAGAGAACTGCCCTGACACCAGAAACACAAAAATAGTTGACATTTTCAACGAACTTAAAGAGTATGGCATTACTGCGCAAATAGCAGACCCAACTGCAGATAAGGATGAGGCAAAATACCTTTATGGCGTAGAATTTGTTGATATTAATTCTATTAGTGGTTGCGATGCAGTTATCCTTGCGGTTGCACATGATGAATTTAAATCACTTACTCCCGCTGATTTTGATAAGATGTTTAAGTCCGGTGATAACGGCAGTAAAGTTCTCGCGGATATTAAGGGCCTTCTCAACCGCAAGGAATATGAGAAACTAGGATATAATTATTGGAGATTATAATTTATGGGTTATAAACATTTAAAATTCCCCGAAAACAGCAAGTTTTTAGTTACTGGCGCCGCAGGTTTCATTGGAAGCAATCTTTGTGAAGCCATACTGAATATGGGATATAAAGTACGGGCTCTTGATGACCTTTCAACAGGCAAGCAAAAAAACATTGAGATGTTTCTTGATAATCCTAACTATGAGTTCATTAAAGGTGATATAAAGGATTTAGATATTTGTATGAAGGCCTGTGAGGGCGTGGATTTCGTTTTAAATCAAGCGGCTTGGGGAAGTGTACCCAGAAGCTTAGAAATGCCTCTGTTTTATAACCTTAATAATATACAGGGTACCCTCAATATGTTAGAGGCCGCCCGTCAGTGCGGAGTAAAGAAGTTTGTTTATGCTTCAAGTTCTTCCGTTTACGGTGATGAGCCAAATCTTCCCAAAACCGAGGGTAGAGAAGGAAATTTATTATCTCCTTATGCTCTTACTAAGCGTTGCGACGAAGAATGGGCTAAACTTTACACAATGCACTACGGTCTTGATACCTACGGTATGCGTTACTTTAATGTTTTCGGTCGCCGTCAGGACCCCGATGGTGCTTATGCAGCTGTAATACCTAAATTCTTAAAACTATTACTTCACGGCGAAACCCCCACCATAAACGGTGACGGTAAGCAAAGTCGCGACTTCACATATATCGATAATGTTATAGAGGCCAATTTAAAAGCCTGTCTTGCTTCCTCCGAAGCGGCAGGTGAGGCATACAATATTGCCTACGGCGGCAGGGAATATCTTATTGATATTTATTATGGACTTACCAAGGCTTTGGGCGTTGATATAGAGCCCAATTTCGGCCCCGACAGAAAGGGCGATATAAAACATAGCAATGCAGATATTTCCAAGGCAAAAAGATTGCTGGGATACGACCCTGATTATAACTTCCAAGATGGAATTAAACTTGCAATAGAATGGTATAAGGAGAATTTATAGTGAGCGGTATGAAAAAAGGCCACATTTCAGTTATTATGGCGACTTATAATTGTGCCGATACATTAAAAGAAAGTATAGATTCTATCTTGACGCAAACCTATACTGATTGGAAATTTATCATTTGTGATGACTGCTCTACCGATAATACTTATGACATTTTAAAAGAGTATGAGCAGGAATATCCCGATAAATTCTTAATCGTAAGAAATGAAGAAAACTCCAAATTACCTTTTTCGCTTAACCACTGCTTAAAATATGCAGACGGAGAGTTTTGCGCCCGTATGGATGGGGATGATTATGTATCCCCTGAACGCTTTGAAAAACAGGTTAAATTTTTGCAGGAAAATCCCGACACGCATCTTGTAGGATGCAACCTGCAGGTTTTCGATGATAATGGGCTTGGCAGAATTGTAAATTGTAAGGAAGAGCCTGATAAGTTTGATTTATTGGATACTCCATGTTTCTCCCATGCGGCTATCATGACATATACCAGCGTATATAAAGAGCTTGGCGGTTACACGGTATCTCCAAGAACGGTTAGAGCACAAGATTACGATTTATGGTTTAGATTTTTTGCCAAAGGTTTTAAAGGTAAAAACCTTCAAGAACCCCTTTATTTTATGAGGGAGGATACAAAGGCATTTCTAAGGAGAAAACCAAAGCAGTATCTTTGGCTCATGGTTACAAAATGGAAAGGTTACCGCCTTTTAAAATTGCCGGTCTGGTATTATTGGCATATACTTTTAACTTTATTGGCTATGATTAGAAACGAATTCAGAAAGTTAAAAGCAACCCTCTTTAATAAAAACAAATAATAAATTCGGTGATATTTAGATATGCTTACATACTTTATTGTTATATGTATATTGTTTTGCTCTTCGTACCTAGCGTTGCGAAATCACAACGCTTGTGTTGCGACGGGTGAGATACTATCTTTTCAGAGAACAAAAGATACAAAGATTTATCTCTTTATTATAATAGCAACACTTGGCTTTACTGCAGGTTGCCGTTACTATGTGGGAGTAGATTACAGCAACTATGTTTATCTTTATGAAACACAATATTCAAAGTTGCCGTGGGCAGAGATTTTATCTGCCGAGGAGCCTGTATTTCCTATAATTGGAAAACTTTCACATTTATTTTTCGATAGTTATTACCCAATGTTTTTTGTGGCTTCGATAATAACTGTAGGGTTAATGTTATACAGCACATATAAAGAAACCACGGATTTTGTTTTTGTAACGCTTCTGTATATTGGTGCAGGTGGATGGACGGGAAGTTTCAACGGAATCAGACAATATATAGCCATTGCAATAGTATTTTTAGGCCGCAAATATATTATGGAAAGAAAGTTTTGGAAGTTCCTTATTATTTGCGGAATTGCATTTCTTGCCCATAGGTCAGCACTTTTCTTTGTGTTGATTTACTTTGTTTATACTGAACGGTTTACTACGGTCAGGTTATTAGCAGTAACTATAATAGCCATAGTTGTTTCAAGAAGCTACGAAGTATTGTTTGACTTCATCGGTTGGATGAATGATGAGGAATTTGTGGCTAATGATTATGCTTTGCGCAGTGTCAATATTTTAAGAATTTTAGCAGGCTGCGCCCCTGCAATATTGGCTGTATACTATGCTTTTACTAAGAAACTCAACAAACGACAAATATTTTACACATATATGTTAATTGCCAATGCTACTGTATGGGTTAGTACTGCCGATAGCGCATATCTTGCAAGATTGGCTTTGTATACAGAGGAGTTTGTACCACTTGGATTGAGTTCCTTGCTTGAATTAGAGGATGAAAAGTATAAAAAGATATTAAAAATTATCATAGTAGCACTATATATGTGTTTTTGGTTGTACGATGTTTGGAATTCCAGTTCATTAAGGGAATTCAAATGGATGTTTAGTTACTTATAATTTGGTTTTGTTAGCTACAATGTTAAATTAGTATAAGAATATTCCGGAGGTAAGTATGGATAAAATAAAATCTTGGCTCAAAAAAAGTCTCTTCATTGTTTTATTGGTAAATTATAAACGAATTTTGTTTCAGAAAATTAGATTAAAGAAGTACGATGATAAAACTTGGGTATGTAAAAGTTATCAAAAGGCTTTAGGTAGAGAGTTAGACCTTGAAAATCCAAAGCGTTTCACCGAAAAATTGCAGTGGTTGAAGCTCAATTATAGAAATCCTATAATGAGTAAAATCGTTGATAAAATTGCTTTGCGCGAATATCTTAGCGAAAAAGGATACGGTGAGTATACTATTCCGGTATTTGCTACTTATAATTCCGTTAAAGAAATTGATTTTGATAACTTGCCGGAACGCTGTATTTTTAAAGCTTCCTGCGGAAGCAATATGCTTTTGATTAAGAATGGAAAAATTAAGCATATTTGGTTGTGGAAAGCTATTATGAATAGCTGGTTGAAAATGAACATTTATGTTGAAGGACGGGAATGGCCCTACAAAGATGCCAAGAGGGGAATCGTTTGCGAATATTTTGTTGAGGCAAAAACCGAGAACAAACTCAAAGATTATAAGTTTTATTGTTTTAGCGGTGAACCCAAATATTTTCAGATTGATTCCGATTTGTTGAAAAATCATACAATTGATTTTTATACCATTGATTGTGAGAGAATTCCGGTTCAGCGAGCATATCCTAATTCAAATAAGGAAATACCGAAATCAGTTAACTTCGATTTGATGGTAAATATTGCGAAAGATTTATCAAAAGATTTCCCCCATGTTAGAGTTGACTTTTTCGAATATGACGACACCATAAGAATCAGTGAAATGACATTTTTCGATTTTTGCGGCTTCTCAAAATTTGAGCCCGATGAGTACGATTATATATTCGGGGATATGCTGAAACTGGAAAAATTTTAAATTACAAGGAAGGTTAATATGCCACCTTTAATTTCTGTTATAATACCTGTATATAATGTTGAAAAAGACTTAAAAAAATGTATTGATTCTATTGTTAATCAAACTCATAAAAACCTTGAAATAATTTTAATAAATGACGGTTCAAAGGATAATAGCGCTAAAATTTGCAGACAATATGCCGAAAAAGATGATAGAATCGTCTTTATATCCCGTGAAAACAGGGGTGTTTCCGCAACCCGAAATGAAGGCATAGACCTTGCTCACGGTGATTATTTCAGTTTTATTGATTCTGATGATTATCTTGAACCGGATGCTTATGAATATCTTTTAAATATCGTTTCAGAGCATAATGTTGACGCTGTTAATTATGAGCATTTTATAACTTTTCCCGATAAAGAAATAATTCACAAACTTGCAGATAGCAATTATGGCCTTTTTGATAAAAAGAGCGCGCAATATCAACTGCTTTGCAATTTTCCTTTTGCTTGCGATAAACTTTTTTCAAAAAAAATTATTAAAGGCTTAAAATTTGATGAAAGTATTTTTAGGGGAGAAGACAGTCTCTTTTCTAGTATGGCTTTGAGTAAAGCAGATAAGGTTTGGTTTGACAGCAGACCGCTACTGCATTATGTTCAATCGGAAGAAAGCGCCGTAAGAGGTGTGTTTAGACCTTCGCAGTTAACAGCGGTTAAACTTTTTGAGGCTTATGATGAATTATATAAAGTCGAATTTCCTGAATTTATGCCGACACATATTGCTAATATGGAAAATCTTATGATAATGATTTACTATGATATGTGGGCAGATAACGTAGATTACAAGAAAAATCAAAAAGAGGTTTATAAAGTTTTTAAAGAGCATTATAAAACAGCAAAATCTTGTAGGGACTTATCCGGAAAGCAAAGAATCAAGTTTTTAATTTTTAAAATTTCTCCAACTTTATTTTGTGTATTACATAAAATAAAATTTGGTTTATAAGGGGTGTTAGCATGAAAAACAAGATAGGTATTGTGACATTAAACGGTCAAAACTATGGTAACGTATTACAAAACTACGCCGTTCAAGAGATTGTAAACCAACTTGGATTTTCTGCTGAAACTATAAAAAACACAACTGAATTTGGACAGTATTATCCTAAAAACGAAAAAATCAATAAGCTTGCTCCCCAATATATAAAAAAATATATATTCAATCAACTTAACTATCGTTATAATATTAAAAATTCAGGCAAAGGCATTTTGAAGACTCTCTTGTTTTGCAAGAAAAATCAAGTTGAATTAAATAGGGCAAAAGAAGCGCGCACATCGGCTTTTTTAAATTTTTGCCACGAGCATATTAAGTGGAGTGAAGATACCCTTGCTATAAATAAACCTTGGACAAGAGAAAAGATAGACAGATACGCTTATTATATATCGGGAAGCGACCAGGTTTGGAATCCCGTTTATCCAACCACTTCTTCTATAAATTTCTTGCAGTTTGCTCCAGAGCATAAGCGTATAGCTTTTTCCCCAAGTTTTGGGATAGGAACTATTCCCGATGGCTTAAAGGAAGATTATAAAAAATGGCTTTCTGAAATACCGTATCTATCTGTAAGAGAAGAAAATGGAAGAGAGATAATAAAAGAGCTTTGCGGCAGGGGGGCAAAAGTGCTTTGCGATCCCACTATGTGTCTCACAAAAGACAATTGGTTATCTATAGCCAAAAAGCCAAAGTTTAATACTGATAACCCATATATACTTGCATATTTTTTGGGCGACAGAAATAAAAAATACGATAAGTTTATAGAGGGAATCGCAAAAGAACAAGGGCTTAAGATTATCAATCTTTTCGATGTTCTTGATTTGGAACATTATGCCACTTCTCCTGAAGAATTTATATATCTTATAAACAATGCCAAACTCGTTTGCACCGATTCTTTTCACGGCACGGTGTTTTCGATTATTATGCATACGGATTTTGTTTCCTTCCCTCGTATTGAGAGCGGAAAATCAATGAATTCTCGTATGGAGACCCTGCTTAAGACCTTTGGGTTAGAGGGAAGGAAATATAGAAGTGTAACGGGAAAAAATGTTTTCGGCACTGATTTCGCTAATTTTGATAGCATTCTCGCAGTGAAAAGGGAGGAAGCAGTGGCTTTTCTTCAAAATGCCTTCAACAGTACCGCGGAAGCCAAAAACGAATCTGCGCTTAAAGCATCAGTTTTGGAAAATAAGTGGGATTGCAGCGGTTGTACAGCTTGTAGTAATGCTTGTCCCGTTGGCTGTATAACTATGGCAAGGGATAGTGAAGGTTTTAGTTATCCAAATATAGATTTGGAAAAGTGCATACACTGCAAAAAGTGCGAAAATATTTGCCCATCAGTTAATAGGATTTCGCCGCAAAGAACAGTTGGTGAAAAATGTCTGGTGGCTTATAGCAATAAACCTGATATTAGAAAAAACAGTTCCTCAGGCGGAATATTCTATCATTTAGCAAAAAGAGTAATAACCGAAGGTGGAGTTGTTTTTGGCGTTTGTGTTGAAAACGGCAAGATTAAGCATTCTTATGCCCAAACTACCGATGAACTAAAAAAATTCCAAGGCTCAAAATATGTTCAAAGCGAAATAGGCGATTGCTATTTGAAAGCAAAGGAATTTCTTGACGAAGGTAAATTGGTGTATTTCTCAGGCACTCCTTGCCAAATTAAAGGTTTATATGCCTTTTTAGGTGATAAAATATATCCCAGTCTTATAACTCAGGATTTGATTTGCCATGGCGTTCCTTCCCCAAAGGTTTTTGAAGAATATCTTGCTTTTCACAGTCGTTCTGATAAACCTTCTGTTTCGTTTAGGGATAAGAAATATGGTTGGCATTATTTCTCTATGAAAATTAGCGATGAAAAGCATTTGTACAGAAAAACTTTGGAAGAAGATTGGTATTTAAAGTTATTCTTGGATAATACCATACTACGTCCGTCGTGTTATGCTTGCAAGGCCAAAGAGGAAGGAAGTTCAGCGGATATAACCTTGGCGGATTGTTGGTCTCCTCATAAGGTTTGTCCTGAAATTGAAGATACCGATGAAGGATTATCTTTGGTTTTGCTTAATTCCAAAACAGGTCAGCTTTTCTGGGATAAAACAGTGTCTTCGGATAATATATTCTTTAAGATTGTGGATTCAGATAAGGCTATTGCAAGTCAAAGCATAATATCTAATTCTGTAAAACCCAACGCCAGAAGAGCAATCTTTTTTGATGCACTTAATAAAGTGAATATCGAATATTTGTACAAAAACTGGTATAAGAAATCCATTGTATCGAAAATAAAAAGAAATATTACTTATTTTAAAATTAAAATTAAATCGCTACTTTTTAAAATAGCAAAAAGGTGAGAATATGGAAAAATTGGTATCAGTAATTATACCGGTCTATAATGTTGAAAAATATATTGACGAGTGCTTTCAAAGCTTAATAGGTCAGATTCATCAAAATTTTGAAGCGATTTTAATTGATGATGGCTCTACAGATAATAGCGGTATAATTTGCGATAAATATGCCGAAATGGATAATCGATTTTCTGTTTATCACACAGAAAATAACGGTATCGGTGCTGCAAGAAATTTAGGCCTCGAAAAAGCAAGAGGCGAATTTTGCTTTTTTCTTGACCCTGATGATGTTATAGAAGCAGATTCTCTTAGTTATCTGGTAAATTTAATTGAGGATAACAATGCAGATATCGCTTTAGCTGTAACAAGACAGTTTGCGGGTGAATACAAACCCGTAGGTGAAGAAAATGTAGTAGAAACGGTATATAACGGGTATAGAGATATATGTGAAAAAGTCTTATTTGATAAAAGTGACCTTAAGCCCCTGGATAGAAAACAAGAACCTTCTAGGGTCACCTATGAATTTTTCTCAAGTTTATATAGGATGAGTCTTTTAAACGAAAAAAATATAAGATTTTTGCCTATTTCTTACGGCGAAGATACATATGTTTGCTTTAAATATCTTCTCAATTCCAATATAGCGGTTACATCTACAAAAAAAGTATACTCTCATAGAAGAAACCCAACTTCTACTACTTTTCAGTATCATCCTTTATATTTACAGGATACAAAAAAATATTATAATTTTTATTTAGAGCTTTTTGAAAAATATGCAACAGAGTATTTGCCCATGGCTAAAGAAGGGCTTGACGGTCAATATTTCAGAAGATGTATATCTGCGATTGAACGGGAATTGTTTATGAGTCCCAAGGAATATTCCGCAAAACAAAAAATTAAAACTATAAAAACCATCAAAAAGGATAAAAAATTCCGCGAAATGTTCACATATAAAAACTTGAAATTGGTTAATGGAAAAATGCGGTTGATTGTATGCATGATAAAGATTGGAGTTTACGCCCCGTTAATAAAATACTTGAGCTTAAGAAAATGAGGTTTAGTTATGCAAAAACGAAGAATTTTATTTATATATCCTCAACTTGTTATGGGCGGCGCGGAAAAGGCGCTCATTCGCCTTTTTGCATCTATGAATCCGGAAGAATTTGATATAAATTTAATTCTGGTTAAAACCGGCGGAGAACTTGAAAAGGAACTTCCCGATTTTGTTAAACTGCATTATTTTCAAAAAATAAATCCAATAAGCGAATTAAAAAAATTACGAATCTTATCATTTTTAAAGCAAATCTATTACCGTATTCAAATTCGTATTTCAAAGTCTTATGAATTAAAAAGTTTTTATACTTCTAAAGCGTTAGATTTCCCTGAAAACGTAGCGAATAAAATGGATGCGGTTGTGGTATATAGTCATTTTAACTTTTTGTCTATATGTCTTGCAACAAAGGTTGAAACAACTAAAAGAGCGGTTTGGGTTCACAGTATATTCCGTGAAAATATGGATAAAAAATTATATACTGATTTGTTTTCTAAATTTGATAAGTTTTTTTGTGTGTCAAAGTTTACAAAAGATGAGTTTGATAAAAATTTTCCGATATATTCTTGTAAATCCGAAGTGTTTTATAACATTATCGATTCTCAAGAGATTTCGAATAAGGCTTTAGAGACTGTAGAAACCCTCATGAAACCAAGTTTAGTGACAGTTGGAAGATTAAGCGTTGAGAAAGGTCAGCAAAAAATACCGGCAATTATGAGACGCCTTTTAGATTCGGGGTATCAAATTTACTGGTACATTGTTGGGAGTGGGGAAACTCATGATAATATAGCTAGTGAAATCGAAAAATATAATGTTGGGGACAATGTTATACTATTAGGCTCAAAATCCAATCCTTTTCCATATATGCGTAACTGTGATATATATGTGCAACTTTCAGTGTTTGAAGGTGCGCCATTAGTGATAAATGAGGCTAAGATTTTAAAGAAACCTATTGTTGTTACCGATATTCCTGCCTTTTGTGAACAAATCGAAAACGAGGTTAATGGTCTTATTGTAAACAATGATGTGGACGATATATATATGGGAATAAAGCGACTGCTTGATAATCCTGAATTGTGTGAAAAATTTACTTATAATTTAACTGATTTAAATTATAATAATGCAATCGAACTGCGTAAGATTTCAAATTGGTTGAATTCCTAACCGAGGAGATATAATGAAGAATAAAGAATATAAAAATATTGCCTTTTCCGGTGCTGTCTGGCTTTTTTTGGAAAGATGGGGTGTGCAGGGAGTTACTTTATTAGTATCCATTGTTCTTGCCCGTCTTTTAGACCCTGAAGCTTACGGAACAGTAGCTATAGTAACTTCTATAACGTCGCTTTTATATGTTTTCATTGATGGTGGAATGGGTACCGCGCTTGTGCAAAAAAAAGATGCCGATGATATTGATGCCTCTAGCTTATTTTATATAAATATTCTAATGTGCTTGATTATCTATATAGGAATGTATTTTTTTGCGCCCGTTATAGCGGATTTTTATGATAATAATCAACTGATTTCACTGGTGCGTGTTTGCAGTCTGTCTATAATTTTTTCTGCATTTAGAACAGTTCAGCAGTCACTGGCATTAAAGCAATATAAATTTAGAACCTTTTTCCTTTCAACATTAGTAGGAACTGTTATTTCTGCAGTTATAGGAATATTTTTAGCATTTAAAGGCTTCGGTGTTTGGGCGCTGGTGGCACAGAATCTTTCAAATAATTTTATTGGCGGCATAGTATTCTGGTTTACGGTTAAATGGAGGCCAAAGCTTGTTTTCTCTTTTTCAAAAATAAAGGGACTATTTTCTTTCGGCTGGAAAATACTTTTCACCAACCTTTTTGAGCAAGCCTATATGGAAATTCGTTCTTTAATAATAGGAAAGATATATGCAGCAAAGGATTTGGGATATTACAATAAAGGGCAAGGTTGGCCTAATTTGATAATGACCAGCGTCGTTGGAATAATTGATAGAGTTTTGTTCCCCATAATGGCTGCTGAACAGGACGACAAAGAACGCATAATAGGAATGTTAAAGCGTTCAATAAAGACAAGTACATATATTATGGCTCCCCTTCTTTTAGGAATTGCGGCGTGTTCCGAGCAACTTGTTAGCGTTATCTTAACGGATAAATGGTTGCCCTGTGTGCCTTTTATGAGAGCATTTTGCATAGGATATATTTTCTATCCAATTTGCAACGCCAATCTTAATGTATTAAAAGCTCTTGGTAAAGGAGATTTATTCTTAAAGGCAAATATTATTACTAAAGTTTTTAGTGTCGTTCTTTTAATTGCAACTGCACCAATAAGTGTTAAGGCGATGGTTTACAGTTATGTGCTTAGCTTGATTATTACCGCTATAATTAACTCAAGTTTTTGCAAAAAATTTCTATCATATGGTTTTTTAAAGCAACTTAAAGTTATAAGTCCCATTTTGATACTTTCCGTAGTTATGTGTGGTTTGGTGTATGCCGTGAAATTTATCGGCTTAACGACTCCGATTACGCTGATAGTGCAAATTCCAGTAGGTGCTGCGGTATATATTGCAGGTTCGTTAATTTTTAAAATTGACACCTTTAATTATCTATTTACGCTTATTTTTTCAAAACTGAGGAAAAACAAAAAATCACTGTGATTATATGGAAGGGTGTTTCGTATTAATAATTTAGTGAGTATCATTACACCATGTTATAACGGCGAAAAAACAATCGCGAGATTAATGGATTCTATTCTGAATCAAACATATAAAAAAATAGAATTTATCTTGATAGATGATGGTTCTACCGATAAAACCGAAGAAATCGTAAAAGGTTATGAACAAAAATTTATCGAACAAGGTATGGTATTCAAATATATTTACCAAGAAAATCAGGGTCTTGGCGGAGCGGTAAACACCGGACTCCAGCACTTTACCGGTGAGTTTTTCTGTTGGCCCGATGCAGATGACTATTTGGAGATTACCTCGATAGAAGAGCGGGTAAACTTTTTAAAAAACAATCCAGATTGTGCTGTGGTTACGAGTAATGCATATATAAGAAATGAAAACGATTTGGATAATGCAAAATTATTGATTAAAGAGGTTACAGATAATACTCTTCGAAAAAATCAATTTCATTTAATGCTTAACGGAGATAGTGTTTTTTGCTCCGGTTGTCATATGGTGAGGACCGAAGCGTTTTTGCAAGTAAATCCCAATAGGGAAATATACACTGCAAAAAGAGGACAAAATTGGCAACTTTTATTGCCGCTTTATTATAAATTTAATAGATATTTTCTCAACAGGCCATTATATAATTACATTATATATCAAAATTCTATGTCAAAAGGCGATAATACCGTTTGTAAATGGTTGGCAAGGTATGATGAGCATGAGGATATTCTCATGCATACATTTGCTATGATTGAAGAAGTTCAAAAAGCAGATTTACAAAACGAAAGAATTTTTGCTAAAAAACAGTATGCATATCTCAGAATGCATACGGCTCTTTTTTACAGCGAATATAAATTATTTGATAAAGAATTTAAAATTAAAAAGAAATACGGAATAGAAAAAAGAGATATTATCGACTTAATAAGGAGATATATAAAGCCCCTCAATAAACTTTACATTAGGATGAAAAAAGCGCAGAAGAAAGTGGGTTGAAATAATGAAAAATCACAAATATAATTATGTGTTCTATAAAGTAAGCGAAGACTATTTTGCCCCGATTTTTGCCGACCTTTTAAATTATCCTTTTGTAAAAATCTTTTCTAGGGCCTTTAATTCGAATTCTTTTATTCAAAAGCTTTTTTTCTTGCATTGGTCCGCGAAACTTAATGGCATAGTTGATTTGCCCTTTAAGAGAATTTGGTTTAAAAGAATATGTTGTCACAAATTTGATAATGACAAACCGGTTTGCTATGTGTTTTTGGGAGGCAAGTATATTTCTCAAAATGCCGAATTGTTCAAATATATTAAAAAGTTAAACCCTGAAAACAAATGTGTTGTTTTGTATTTGGACCTAATTTCCAAAGGGGGAACAGATGTTAACCAGGTTAAACAGGTATCAGATATGATTGTTACATATGACAGAGGCGATGCCGAGTTGTTTGGAATTAATTATGTGGATATAGATTACTATACTCCTATAATACCTGTTACCACCCCACAGGAGTTTGAGGACGATATATATTTTTTGGGTTATGCTAAGGATAGACTTGATGAAATACACAAGGCATACAAATATTTTTCGGACAATAATTTTAGATGCAATTTTATAGTATGCGGAACTAATCCTGAGGACAGAATATCGGGAGAAGGTCTTAAATATCAAAACCCTGTTTCGTATTTAGAAAATTTGGAGAATGTTCGGAAATCAAAATGTATATTAGAAATAATTCAGGGAAACAGTATAGCTCCAACATTAAGGCTTAGAGAGGCTAAAACATATAAGCGTAAACTTATAACCAACAACAATAATCCGGAATATCTAAAATCTTTGTCGCGCGATAATTTGTGCATATACGATAATGTTGAAGATATAGATATGGATTTTATTAAAACGAATATTAATTACGAGACATTTGATGGTGAACATTCATCTTCAATTAAATTCATTAATTATTTGGAAGGAATGTTATAAATCAATATTTTATAAAAAACAGCACCAACCAAAAAGTTGATACTATTTCTTTGGTCGAGATGACAGGATTCGAACCTGCGGCCTCTGCGTCCCGAACGCAGCGCTCTACCAAACTGAGCCACATCTCGTGATATAAATGATTTTTGTTTGAATTAAAAGATATGATATGTCTTTTCGCGCTGCATGGCAGCTTGACGTTTGCGGTGCCCGAAATCGCGCACGCTTGGGGCACGGCTCGATTTTCGACCGCGGCGCTATTATCGCCCTTCCTTCATCTGCCACAGGCAGCGGTCGGGCTCAATACTACCAAACTGAGCCACATCTCGTGATATAAATGATTTTTGTTTGAATTAAAAGATGCGATATGTCTTTTCGCGCTGCAGGGCAGCTTGACATTCCACGGTGCCCTATAATTATATATAAGGTAAAGGGAAAAGTCAACTGATTTTTGAAAGGTTGACAAGGGGATGCCGACATATTAAAATTATATTGGTGATGAAATGATTACGGATGATGCGGCAAAATTTTGCAGTGAAATTAAAAAACATACAAATTTAATAAAGCCTACTGTGCTTTCGTGTGTTGACTCCACTAATTCCTATGCCAAGGAAATTCTTGCGGATTCGACAGAAGGGGACTGCGTTTTTGCCCTTTCCCAGACGGGTGGCAGAGGCCGTATGGGGCGCAGCTTCTTTTCTTATGAGGGCGGAATTTATATGTCCCTTATTCTGAAGCCTAATCTTACTGCGGAGAGTTCTTTATTTATCACTACTGCCGCTGCCGTGGCTGTAAGCCGCGCTATAGAGAAACTTTTCGGTAAGAAAACTAAAATTAAATGGGTGAATGATATTTATATCGAGGACAAAAAGGTTTGCGGAATTCTCACTGAGGGAGTTATCAGTGAGGGCAGTAAACTTTCGGGCGCGGTGCTTGGAATCGGTATAAATTTAGGTGTGCCAAAGGCGTTTCCTGAAGAAATATCCTCGATTGCCAATAGTGTTTTAGATACAGAAGATGATTTTCAATTAAAGGCAAAGCTTATCGCTTTAATAGTTTCCCAGTTTTTTGCGATTTACAAAAATCCGCAGAGCAAGGATTATATGAAGGAATATCGCCGACGTTCGTATCTTGATGGTAAGACGGTGGAGTTTTTGCAAGAAGGGATTCTTCATACTGCGAAAGTTTTAGGTGTTACCGACGAGGCGGGGCTTAAGATTCTTGTGAACGGCGAGGAAAAAATACTATCCGCAGGTGAGGTTTCGGTTAGCCAAATCATTCAAACCCGAACCAGCCTAAAAGGGCGGTTTTAAGGCATCTTTCGGCTCTTTGTCACACATAAGCGACAGCTTTATGTGCTTCGCATCACCAAAATCCATTCATAAAACCGCGCCTTTTAGGTCGTAGAATTTTGTGATAAAAGGATTTTATGGTGGGGCACGGCACAAAACGCAGCAAATCCTGTCGGATTTGCGAGTATTTTAACAAAGCCACAGCGTAAAATCCTTATCCCAAAATCTGATTTGGGTTTGAATGATTTGGCTAAGATTTTATAGGGAGATGGTAGATTTGAAGTTGAGTGTTTTAAAAATTTTATGTTTATCACTTTCTTTTATAATATTGGTTGGGTGCGGGCCTAATAAAACCCCATTAGCCCTTGATAATAGCCATATAATAGATGAGATTTTATCAGAAAAAGATAGTCTTTTGGGTGTTCACGAAGGGTTGATAGAAAAGGATTTTCTCCTTTGGATTTCGGCAGAATTTGGCGAAGAAACTCTCGTAAAAATCAATTCTGCTATCAAGGACGATAGTTTTAAATCTGAAAGCTGGTATGACATAACGGGCAACACCGCCCTTGTTCTTTGGGATATGTATTCGGGGGCGCTTGACCCCGAAAGTCCCAATTACAGAAGCGATATTAAGGTGATTAAGGGCAAAGGGGATAGCGCCATAATCCGTGTTGTCGGGGATATTTCCTTCGCTGATAACTGGAAAATTGCTCCCGCCCTTGATGAGAGAGGAAAGGGTGTTTACGGCGTTTTGAGTGAGGAAACCGTAAAACTTTTAAGGGATGCGGATATTTTTCTTGCCAACAATGAGTTTACTTATAGCACTAGAGGCGAGGCGTTAAAGGGTAAAATGTATACTTTCAGAGCCAAACCTTCAAGGGTGCAACACATGCTTGATATAGGGGCGGATATCGTTTCTCTTGCCAATAATCACGCATACGATTTCGGAGAATATGCTTTTGCTGATACTTTGCAAACCTTAAAGGAATCTAACCTTCCCTATATTGGCGGCGGTGAGAACATAAATGAGGCATCTAAACCTTTTTATTTCATTGTAAACGGTCGAAAATATGGCTTTTCTGCGGCAACAAAGGCGGAAAAGCTTATTCTTACACCCGAAGCCACTGAAACCTCTTCGGGTGTTATGCGCACCTATAATCCCGAAAAATACGTAGGTGTTATATCGGCGGCAGAAGAGCAGTGCGATTATAATATTGTTTATGTTCATTGGGGTGCAGAAGGCTCTCACAAAATTGAGGAGGGGCTTTATGAAATGGGCGGAAAGTATATAGACGCAGGTGCAGATATTGTAATCGGCGCCCACGCCCATATTTTACAAGGTATAGAATATTATAAAGGCGTTCCCATAGTTTATAATCTTGGAAACTTTATATTTAATTCGGAAACTATCGATACGGGCATACTGGAAATTGAAATTAGAGGTAATGAACCTACATATAGATTTATCCCCGCCATACAAAAGGATTGCTATACCGAAATCGTTTCGGGTGATGAGAGGGAACGGATACTCAAATTTATGGAAAACCTTTCGGTAAATGTTGAGTTTGCGGAGGATGGAAGGTTTGAGGCGAAGTGATTAACTGGAAATGATGTTTGCAACTGTGTTATAAAATGATGTTGTGTCTGTAGGACACAAACACAAAACACCAGGTTATCACTTGGCGTTTTGGGACGGGATTCGCTACGGCGCAACGCGCCTACACGCCCACGTCGGCGAAAACCGTTCACTG
>JAZRNX010000062.1:0-35187 GCA_045648365.1 Acutalibacteraceae bacterium | reverse complement strand
GATTGAAATTGAAGCTGATGTTTCAAATGGGCTTCCTGCATTTGATATTGTAGGTCTTCCGGATGCGGCGGTAAAAGAATCACGTGATAGAGTGCGTTCTGCAATAAAGAATTGCGGTTATAAATTTCCCATTGGCAGAATAACCGTAAATTTAGCCCCTGCTGACCGCAAAAAAGAAGGCTCTCTTTACGATTTACCTGTTCTTCTGGCAATACTTAAGGCTTCGGGACAGTTAGAGGCAGATTTGGGTAATTCTATAGTTATAGGAGAAGTAGCTCTTGACGGTATGGTAAGGAGCGTAAACGGTGTATTAGCTATTGCAATTACTGCAAGGCAAAATGGTGTTGAAAACATTTTTGTGCCAACCGGAAATGCGGCAGAAGCGGCGGTTGTTGAGGGTATAAATGTATACGGTGTTGAATCCTTAACTCAGCTTTTAGAACATATAAACGGAGTAAAATTAATAGAAAAGTCAGAAAAAACTCATATTGTGAGTGAAAATATTACTTCTGTGCCTGATTTCAGCGATGTTAGGGGACAGATTGCCGCTAAGAAGGCGTTAGAGGTAGCAGCTGCAGGCGGACATAATATTTTGCTTGTAGGTCCTCCCGGGTCGGGTAAAAGTATGCTTGCAAAACGTCTTCCGGGAATATTGCCTGAAATGACCTTTGAAGAATCAATAGAAACCACAAAAATTCATTCGGTAGCAGGAAAGCTTGATAAAAATAATCCGTTTATAACCTCGCGTCCTTTTCGTTCACCTCATCATACAGTATCGGTTGCAGGTGTGGCAGGCGGAGGAACGGTTCCAAAACCGGGTGAAATATCCTTGGCTCATAACGGAGTTTTGTTTTTAGATGAACTGCCCGAATTCAAGCGTGATGTTATGGAGGCTTTACGTCAGCCTTTAGAGGATGGAAGGGTTACAATTTCCCGTGTGGCAGGCTCACTTACATATCCAAGCTCTATTATGATGGTGGCGGCTATGAATCCTTGTCCTTGCGGATTTTACGGACATCCTACAAAAGAGTGTAGTTGCACCTCTAATATGGTTAGAAAGTATCTTAACCGCATTTCAGGGCCTATGCTTGACCGCCTTGATTTACATGTTGAGGTGCCTCCCGTTGATTATAAGGCGTTAAGCGATAAAGCCCCCGCCGAAAGCTCTGAGGCTATAAGAGAGCGAGTTAATAAAGCCCGTCAAATTCAAGTTGAGCGCTATAAGGGTACGGGAATCACCTGTAACGCCCGTCTTACCCCAGCGCTACTGCGCAAATTCTGCGTTATGACCGATGAGGCAAGTCAGTATTTAAGTGAGTCATTTGATAAGTTGGGACTTTCCGCCCGAGCATACGATAGAATTTTAAAGGTTGCAAGAACGGTTGCCGACCTATCAGGCCATGAAAACATAGAAAAATCCGATATTTTATCTGCCATCCGTTTCAGAAGCTTGGATAGAAAATATTGGGGAGAATAAATAAAAAAAAGACAGTATAGTTTTGGCTATACTGTCTTTAATTTTTATCATAGATTATTCAACGGTTAATACAACCTTACCAACATTCTGTCCTTTATAAAGGATATCGTGAGCGGCTTCGGCCTCTGTAATGGGAAGAACCTTATAGATGGTGGGCTTAACTTCACCGGTAGAAACCTTGGGCCATACATTTTTAACAAGGTCGGCAAGAATCTGCGCTTTAACGGCGGGAGTTCTTGAACGGAGGGTGCTACCGATAATACGAACATTGCGAACATAGATATTCTTAAGGTCAATTTCGGTTTTTGTACCCGCAAGGGCTGCTATCATAATCCAACGAGCGCCGTGTTTAAGATAGTGGATACATTTACCCATAATCTCACCGCCGAGGCAGTCAATAGCAACATCAACGGGGTGACCTGCATCGAGTTCCTCTTTAAGAACTTCTGCGATATCTTCCTTGGTTGTTACAACAACTCTATCAGCGTTAAGGTGCTTAATAGAATTTGCAATTTCCTCGGTTAAAACGGTAGTAATAACTCTGATACCGAAAGCCTTAGCCATAGGAATAATAACACTTGCAAGACCACTTGCGCCTGCATTCATAAGAAGGGTATCGCCTTCTTTGATATTACCTTCAATAAAGAGGTTAAGGTATGCGGTTGCGAAGGCTTCGGGAATTGCAGCAGCCTCAATCATAGAGCAGTTTTCAGGGATTGGCATAAGCATATCATACTTAATATTAGCGTACTGGGCATAACCTCCGCCACCTAAAAGGGCGCAAACCTTATCGCCTACTTTATAGTTTGATTTTGCCTTGGCGCCTTCGCTCATCTCCACGGTGGTACCTGCAATTTCAAGTCCCATCCATTCAGGGCAACCGGGAGGGGGCGGATAATCTCCCTCTCTCTGCATAAGGTCGGCACGGTTAAGAGCGGCAGCCTCAATCTTAACAAGGCAATCCTCATCGCCTAAAACAGGGTCGGGTACATTATCCCAACGAAGACTTCTATCGTCATTTACAAGTATTGCTTTCATAACTTATCTCCTTATATTTTAATATTTGATTCCTTTGGCTTGGAGGAATGCATCCATACGGTCACTGTAAGCCATATTACCGAAGGTCTTGCTCGAATCCAAAGCGGCGATACAACGGGTAAGTCCCTCTTTAACGGGCATAAGTTCAGATTGTTTCATACCAGTTGCATTTAATATCTTGGTATTATCTATAACACGGTCATAGAAACGGTCATAAATAAGCTTCCAACGGTAAGGATCAAACTCCTCATCAGAACGGATAGAAAGAAAGTCCTCTGTACTGACGGGTATATACTTAAGACCTATAATCTCTTTATAATAACCTGCGATTGTTTCCCAAGACTGATGCTCTGCGGTAGCAGTGGTATACATCTCACCATAAGCATCCTTGTTAAGTACCAAACGGGCTATCATTTTAGATACATCACCTGCAAAGGACATAGTTGTCTGCGCCTTTAATGCATCCGCGGGAAGAACAACGGGCTTACCCTGTCTTGAACGGTTGATAACCGTATTACCCTCCAAGGTCACAAGCTGCAATCTTTGGTCGGAGTACGTAATGGTTGGGCGTACTGCGGTCCAGTTCTTCTTGCCCGAATTTATAAGCAAATCCTCTCCCCTTGCTTTATAGAGAGAATAGTCGTCGGAAGCTAAATAATGTTTATCGGGAGAAACATCCAAAAGACGAGGTGAAGTTTCGCGAATGGGGTTATCATCGGCATAAACTCTATAAGAAGAAAGATAGACGTACTGCTCGGTATTACAAGGAACATTTTATAGGTATCGGTAAATTCCTTGGTGTTATACATCATAAAGTCGATTACCGCATCATAATCGTTTTTAAGGTATTCGGCAACAGTCGCCTTATCCTTAGCATTTGCCTTGATATAGGTCAAATTTTGCTTAGATTCCCTATCATCAAGTGAGAAAACATCAAGCTTAAAGCCCATATCGTAAAGATATCGGGTTAAATATTCTCCCATTACTCCGGTTCCACCTAAAATCAATGCTTTTTTCATTTTTCTTCAACTCCGCAACATTTTAATATGGTTTTATAAAGCTCAAGTTCATAATCTGGGCTATATGGGTTTTCCTTCTCCCCTGCTACCATTTCGGCAAAAGAGATCATCATACCGTTATAACGGCTATAATTCTCACTTTTTACCGTAACGCCTCTATCGCTCCAATCTGTAGATTCATACTCGGTTTTTTCGCTGAACATCCAATATTTTATTTCGGGAATAAACATTTCGAGGGGCTTAAGCTCAATCGTCTTTTTAGTTCCCGTAACTACAAGCTGTCTCATTGCATAACCGCCGATTTCACTGGCAACGGTTTTAACGAAGGATACGCCATCTTTATATTCGAAAACAGCCATTCCGAAATCCTCGGAATCAACCCCATCGGTGCCCGTTTTCTTATTAAGGGGGATAATTCTATCGGGCTGACCCTTCATTTGAAGAATCAGGTCAATTAAATGGCAACCGAGGAAGAACATTATACCTCCGGGGAAGGTTTTAAGCCACTCTCTGACCTTGACGGGATGATAGCAGCTCATCTGCGCTTCAACGCTTATAATATTGCCGAGCTCACCACTCTTAATCCTTTCCAAAATTTCTTTTATATACATATTATAGCGGTACATATAACCCATATGAAATACTTTGCCGTTCTCTTTAACGATTTTAATAAGCTCTTCAAAATCGGAAAGCGCTATGCCGCCCGGCTTTTCCATATGAATATGCTTGCCTGCTTTTGCCGCCATAATTGCATACTTAGGAAGGTAAATCTCCTCGGTTTCCACCGCTACGGCCTCAATCTCGGGGTCGTTCAGGATTTCTTCAACCGTCATTTCACGGTATCCTTCGAAATCCGCCATTCTTTCGGGGAATTTCTCTCTCTCATTTTCGGGGAGGGCATAACCCACCACTTCGAAAATATCGGGTAGCGTTCCAAGGGTATAAAAAATATCGTCACCGTGACTAACGGTGCTTGTACCAATCTGAGCAATTTTTATTTTACGCAAGGTTCATTCCTCCAATCAAACTGAACTATGGGAAATGCCTTTTCTGTAGCGAGGCGGGTATATACCTCGGGGGCCTCGCTAGGCTTATGGGTTTCCTCAATCAAAGAGGCAAACTCAAGACGACCGAATCTGTTAAGGCGTTGCATTGACATAACATCATCGTGGGTGGTCCAAAGACCTGCCGAGGATTCATCAATGGGACGGGCGGCAGTATGGGCGCCGATTTTAAGAGCAAGTTCTCTCTTTTCTGGAACAGGGTCAACAGCAATTAAGGGCGCAGCGCCAGATGCGGCTAAAATTTTTACGGCAAAAAGGCCTAAAATTCCCATTCCCATAACGATAGCGCTCTCGCCAACTTCAAAACGGCACTTTCTTATAGCGGCCATAGGAAATGTTCCTATATGCCAAAGAGCCGCCTCCTCGAAGGAAACGCTATCATCTAAAATCTTATGTAAATTCTTGTGGTCGATTGCAACATACTTGCTATGGGTGCTCCAAGAAAGAGCAACTCTATCTCCGATGGCAAAATCCGTAACCGCGCTTCCTAAAGCTACAACCGTACCCGAAGAACTATATCCGCAGTATCTTGGGAAATGGGCTTCGGTATCAATAGTAGCAACGCTAACATTAACCTCTCCGAGAAGATTTGCCCTCTCGGTACCGCTACTGATGGTAGAAACCGCAAGTTCTACAAGAACTTCGTTTTCTTTGAGTGCGGGAACTTCGCAATCAAGATACTCAGCAACCTTGGGTGCCGTAAAAGCAATAATCTTATTTTCCATAGGAATCATACCTTTCCTTTTATTTATATTTTAATTATATATCTTGACAAATTATATTACAATGCACTATACTTGAAAATGTACGAAAAAACAGGTAAAATTCTCTAAAAGTGAGGTTTTTTCATTGAGCAATCTTACATTTTATTCGGGATTTAAGTTTTTTAGAAACCGCATTCCCCACACCCGAATTACCGATTACACCAAAGGTGGCGGTGCACCCAGCCATTATATTGCAAAAATTACCTCGGGAACGGGTAAAATAGTATATGGAGGTAAGGTTTTAGAATTATCTGAAGGAGATATTTGTTATATCCCTAAAAATCTTAATTATATGTCCTACTGGGGTTTTGAAAACGAGAAAGAGGTAATTTTCTATTCTATCGGCTTTGAGGACTTGCCCGTTACCGATAAAGAGTTTGTTTTACAAAAGCTAAACCCCGATAATGAAGCGCTTAAAATCTTTGATATAATCATAAATGATATGACGGTTAACTGCAATACCGTAGGGGCTTTATATACCTTTTTAGGCAAAGTAATCCCAAATATGCAAATCAAGAAATCAGAGGGTAATAAATACGAAGATATTATAAACCGCGCCCTCACCTTCCTTGATAAAAACTATAACTGTAAAATAAGCGAGGTAGCAAACTTTTGCGGTGTTAGTGAATCGGGGCTATATCTTATTTTTAACAAAGCTTTAGGCAAGACGCCACTTGATATTAAGCACCAAATAGTTTGCGAAAAAGCAAAAGAACTGCTAAGCACTACCTCCCTTTCAATTGAAGAAATAAGCACCATGCTTCATTTTAGTTCCTCATCTTACTTCAGAAAAATATTTAAGCAGATTACAGGTAGTAATCCAATGACTATACGGAAAAACATCAATAATACATTATAGAAATAAAACCCGTCTTACGACGGGTTTTTTATTATTCATCTATTTCTTCGCCTTCTTCATCATCTTCGGGTACATCAAGACCTAAATTACGGCGAAGTTCGATATCATCATCGGGGTGTTCAGCATAATAGGGGTCTATCATATACTTCTTGATTGCGGGGAAGGTGCAATATTGTATAAGAAGGAAACTGAATCCTGGGAAGGTGCAAACAAACAATACAAATGCCAATGCAATAACTATGGAGAACTTGCCCAAAAACCAAACTACCAAGAAATATAAAGCAAGTACCAACAGATGAACGAAAACGCAGAGTAAATTCATTTTAAGATTAGCAATAGCAAGTTTAAAACTATTGCTGTAAATCTGTTTTACAGTAAGTTTAAAGGATATGGTAAGTGTCCAGATATAAAATTTCATTACTGAAAAAATAAAGGCAACAAAAAGAGCGATTCCAAGACCCACGGTCTGACCAATGCTTTTCTCTGCAAACCAATAATAATAAAGGGCATAGACATCTAAAACCGTAACAAGAATATTGATAATATTAATTATAAGCGCCTGCAACCAGTTTTTCTTAATAGTTTCAAAGAAATCGGAAAGACCGAAAGAGTGCTTATCCCTTGCGGTATTCCTAGCAACATGGGTAAATCCCGCATCGGCAAAGCCCTTAGGAAGAATAAGAATAGACATCAGACAATAAACAAAATTTATGGTTATAAACTTCCAGATATTTCTGAAAAAGGTTTCAAAAAATACTATAAAGGTCTTCTTTTTGGGGGCGTATTTTTCTACACCGGGTCCTTCTTTATCGTAATTAAACAAGCCGAAAAATCCCGCCATTATTCTTTCTCCTTTTTGTAAACAAGTTTTTCTTCCAAAGAAATTCCCTTAACTCCCAAAAGATAAGAAATTTCAGTGATAACAGGAATTACTAAAAGCAAGGCGAAAAGAATTAAAATCTTAAATATAGATAAATCGGCGGTAACTGTAGCACCGTTCAAAATAAGTTCCGCAAAGGAATAAAAATAACTGATTACAAATTTATACATCTGGGCATTAAATCCAGACATAAATCCGTTTTTGAATATAATCATAATTGCGAAAAATATAATATTAGGAATAGATGCCAAAATTCCTATTTTAAATCCGCGGAATTTATCCAATGATTTGTGGCCGAAATTAGCAAGGTTTGTATCCGTAGCGCCTAAATTCCAAAGTTCATTATAAAGAAATCCTATAAGAATAAATATGTTAAAAATCTGAGTTAAGGTAAGGAAAAGGGTTTTAGGACCACCCTTAAATTCTGAACGGATAGTAACCTTTTGCAAAGCATAACCTTTATCCGCATATTCCTTCTCGAGTTCATCTTTACCATCAGCATAATAATGGGTATAAAGTTCCTTAAGTTCATCATCTGTTTCGGTAACGCCAAAGGCGGTATAACCGATTTTTTCGGTACCAAAACCGTTGCACATAACTAAAAGCGCAATAGTCACAAAAAAGCAAAATACCGTTACCGCAATAATCTTAATAAATACCTTTGAAGCGGGTTTAAAATTCTCCAATATTCTATCTCCAAACTATGTAAATTCGTCTATATAATTATAAACCAAGATACAAAAAAATGCAAGGCAAATACCTTGCATTTTACATTATATTCACAATATTATCAAAAGCATAACAGCGGCGGAAGAAATAGCGCCTAAGGACCAAAGAGTGATTTTTACCCATTTTTTAAGCCTCACCCTTTTTCGCAAACTTTTACTTTTAGCAACCTGATTTTCCATATTAAAGGAAAATTCCCTCACCGCCTGATTAAGCCGCGCCGCCTTTAAATTACCATACTTAGGTGAAACAAAAAACACTACCTTCTCGAACATTTTACTGCCCGTATCATTTACCTCAATAACTGTTTTATTAACGCCTTTTACCATAAAAATTATATCCTTTCCAAAGATATTTATATTTTTGGCAAAAGGTGGATAAGTTATTCAAATCAACTTTGGTTAACATAAAAATGTTGATAACTCGGTGGAAAAGTTTAAAAAACCGCGTAAATACGCGGTTTTTTTACTAACATTCGTGGATTTTCCCGTTTTATGTAAATTATTTTCCTTTATTCGACAAATTTCCCCGAAAGGAATGCAACGGCCCTTTCAACCGCGTCCTTGCTATTACCCCAATCAGCGTCTTTCCCCGCGTTTCTATAATCATACATTGAGCAATATTTGGAAACATCAGCGCAAAGAGACTGGGCATATTCCCCCGTGATTTTAGTAATACTCTTTAGAAACTCGCTATGATAGTGAGGCATTTTAGATTTTTGCGCGCCCGATACTAAGCGTTCATAGTGCTTTAAGCAAAACTGAGGTTGGCTATCAAATAATTTTCTAAAATCACTTTCTTTTTCGTAAAGGCGGTAAATGGTATCGAGCATTCGAGATACGCCCCACTCAATTTTATTACAGATAAAACAGCTTTCCGAGAGAGTTTTTGCCTTCTCCGCCTTTTTGGCAGGGGGATTTAAAAGTTTTTTATCGAAAATATCCCCTTTAACGCTCTTTAAATGGGTTTCGAGCATAAGAGCCAACTGCAACCTTCCTCTATAACCCATCATCTTATCAAGGTGTTTTTCGCAAAATCCTTGGCGGTTAGTTTCAATTCGTACATCAGGCTCCATCATTGCATCGCCCAGAATATATGTAATAATCCTATCCTCTACCGTTTCGTACATTCGGCATATAGGACACCCATCACTTTCCTCAAATACTTCGCTCACGGGTATAGTGCAAATATCATCGCGCATAATATCACTCCTTCTTGATATTATACCATAAAAATGATATAATTACTATGGTGATTTTTTTGTTTGATATTAAATTTATAAATAATGAAATACATATTAAAAATGTAAGGAATTTCGACCTTAAAGAAACCCTTGATTGCGGTCAGGCTTTCCGTTGGAAGCCTCTGGATAATGGAGCTTGGTGCGGTGTAGCAAAGGGTAAATATATCGAACTTGAAAAAAGAGATGACGATATTATAATTAAGGGCAGTAATGAAAAAGATTTCTATGAAATCTGGGAAGATTATTTCGACCTTAAAAGAGATTACGGCGAAATAATTGAAAGTATAAGCGGTAATGAAATTCTTAAAGCCGCCGCAGAGTTTGGCAGGGGTATCAGAATTTTAAATCAAGACCCTTGGGAAGCCCTTTGCTCATTTATAATTTCTCAAAATAATAATATCCCGAGAATTAAAGGTATTGTTGAACGCCTTTGTGAGAATTTCGGCGAAAAGTTAGGCGATGGTTTTACCTTCCCCAGCGCCGAAACCGTAAGTAAACTCACCCTCGAGGATTTATCAGTTTTAAGGGCGGGTTTCAGAGCCAAATATATTCTTGATGCCGCAAATAAAGTGGCAAGTGGTGAAATAGATTTAGAACATTTAAAAACCGTCGATTTTGAGGATGCCCGTCAGTTTTTGATGACCATTAAGGGTGTAGGACCAAAGGTAGCAGACTGCGCCCTTTTGTTTGGTCTTGGACACATTGAGGCATTTCCCCGTGATGTTTGGATAAAGAGAGCGCTAATAGAATTATTTGACGGTGAACTCCCGCCCTGCGCAGATAAGTATGCGGGTATTGTGCAGCAGTATATTTTTTATTATATTAGGGAAAAAGGCAATGGATAAAAATATAAATAATTTACCCAAAAGAAAGCCCACAAGATTAGAAAAATACGATTATAGCCAAAATGGCGTGTATTTTGTGACAATATGCACCAAAGACCGCCAACCCATATTATGTGATATCGTAGGGACGGGCGTCCCCGACCGTCCGAAAATCAAATTGTTAAATCACGGTGTAATCGCAGATAAATATATAAATCAATTGAATAATTTTTATAAAGATATCCGCATCGACAAATATGCAATTATGCCGGACCATATCCATTTATTATTATCTATTTCAAACGGGCAGTCGAGGACGCCTGCCCCTACAAAATACCTATATTTATATATATTAAAAAACCGACTTGGAAATCCAAGTCGGTTTTTGTTTATTTAATCAATTATATTTAATTAATTAAGATTAGGAAGGAATTCCTAAAAGCTGCTTACGGATAGATTCTTCAGTTAAGGAGCCAGCGGCTGCTTCATCAAAGAATGTATCACCAAGCTTATTCTCGTTCTTTCTGCTGAGAACGCTCAAATCCTTAATTGTCATGCTGCTTTCATACCAGTTACCAGCAATGTAACCAGCCTTAACAGAGGCATTAATCTTGGTTTCAAGAGCCTTAACGAGCTTCTTGAATTCATTTGCCTGAGCAGGATTTACATTAGAAAGGTTAATTTCGCGAGCTGCCTCTAGAACAGCTGCGGGATTAGATGCAGATTCAGTAATAGCAGTTTCGCTATCGTCCACATAATCAACATACATAGAACCGAGGGAAATATCACAGGTTGCCATATTGTTGAAACCTAAACGGATAGCAGAAATCTTTATTTCTTCTGCAGTTTTATCCTTCCAATTCGGGTTGCCATTTACATTATCGGCTTCGTTAAGAACAACTACGAGAGAGTTCTTCCAGTTACTACCGAATATAGTGCCGATAGAGGTGGGTACCCAACCATCAGTAGTATCAGCAGTAGCCTTAAGAAGGCTTTCGCCGTCGTTAATACTGTGGAATCGGCATTCCCAAGCGGTACAACCCTTGGTTACTACTTCGCCTGTTTCTTCATCATAAACGGTATCAAAACCGAAATCCTCATTGTAGATATAGAAACGAGCGCTTATATTATCGCCATCAAATCCATCAACTCTATATGAGAAGTAAAGGTCATTAATATCAGCAAGGGTTATGGGAGCATCAGTATTATATTCAACATATCCTGAATTCCACTCACAACTAACGTTACCGTCAGAACCCTTGAAGGTTGCATAATAGTCACCGTTGTTAGAAGTATCGTAAACGGTAGTATATTGAGTTGCATTACCAGATAATGCATAAACATTGGGCTTAAGGGCAAGTTTATCAAGTTTTTTAGATGCATTAATAACATCCTGAGCTGCAAAGTTTTCTGTATAGTATCCTTTAGCTGCTTCACGAGCTGACTTAAAGGTTTCTTTAGCATCGCCATCAGCATAATCTGCAAGGTCAACATCAAAGGCGTTAACTACCCACTGAGCGTTGGACCAAGAAGCAGAGTCTTGAAGGTCTACATTTATGGTAGGAACTATAGTCATAGCGCCAAAAGTAATATCAACATCAGCTTTTTCAACGCCGAAACCGATAGTAGCGAAGTGAGTATCTGCGCCGTTATTTACGGCGGTGCAATTTATAATACGGTCGCTCCAAGTATTATTAGCAAATGCAGATTCAAACCATTCAATATATGAAATTTGTTCCCATTTACCATTGGTGCTGGGAAGAGTTTTGGCACCGGTGGTTCCGATATCATAGCTATTTGTCAAATCAGTAGAATAAACCAAAGCTCTTGCTGTAACGTCACCCGTAGATTTATACCAAACCTTAATATCGGAAATTTGATCCATTTTAAAGGGAACCATAGAAGTTTTACCATCAATGCCTAAGCTATATCCGGTTTCCATAGCAGAAGCCGCATAGTTAAACTTATAACTGGGAACGGGAGCGAAACCATCAGGAGCATCATCAACCGCATAGGCGGTAAGTGTTCCGGCAGGTTTATATTCGCCATAATAACCAATTCCAAGGTTAAAGTTCTTGGTATATGTCATACTCTGCCAAGCAGCTTTAAGATCGGCTACTGAATTTACCTTATTCACTTCTGCCTCAACTTCGGGATAAACTTTCAAAGCAGCGGCACGGGCTGCTTCAAATTCAGCGGTATTACCGAAACTGCTAATATCAAGGACTGCCATTTCAGCAACAAATTCTTTGCCTGTCGCAGAAGAAGGAACATAATTTTCAGTTTCAATAATAGAACCTACTGTAGCTGTTACTGCTCCTGTAGCAACCAAGCAGAAAAGAGTAGCATTGAACTTATTGGTAGTAGCGGTTGAAAGGGAGTACTCTCTCCAGCCGTTGATTATGTCGTTATAATCAGCGTTGGTATGAGCCATATTATCGAAGAAATCTGCCATAGGAATGGTATATGTCTTACCCGATTCAACGGCAACCGTATGATTAGAAGCAATATCATACTGGCTACCGACGGAACCGGAAGTTCTCATCCAGAAACCAAGCTTTGCACCTGCAGCAGCGCTTTTAACTCTAACGGTTAAATACGCATCGGCATATTCTCCAATATACTTCGCTGTTCTGCCACCACTGGTTGTAGTAGGAGCAAACCAGATACCGTTACCAAGTTTAATTGCTGAAACGACATCAAAAGTATGAGTAGTGGTATAGTCGCCGTAAACCGATCTATCGGTGTCTGTAGTAGCATTCAATGTTAAAACGCCGTCACCGTTTTTATTTGCAGGGTATAAGAATGAAGTAGTTGATTTAACCATCTTGCCTGCAGCAATTCTTAGGTCTTCTACAACAAGCTCACGGTTTGCATCAGCTATATGTGGCGCTAAAGCGTTATATGCTCCAACAAAGGCAAGCCAGGTTGGGCTATCGGCTGCATCTAAATACTCTGCATTAAGAGCGTCAATATCTAATTCGGAGGCCTTCCTTAGCCACTGTACATCAGTATAGGACTCGGTACCCTCAAGATTAGCATCATATCCGGGAACAACAAATCCTAATTCGCTGAAGGAAATGTTACCCGCAGCAGATGGTGTTATCTCTAATGTTAGGCGACTAAGATAGGGACATGATTGTCTCGCATCAACTAATGCTTCGTATGTGAGACCTATGTTGCTGGTACTAACCCAATCCTTAACGCTTACGCGAACCCATTCGCCATTCGTAGAACTAAGGGTAAGACCGGACCACCCACTATAAGGCGTACCATCAGAACCATTATTATGATACGGCACCAAATTTATACTATATGTAGCTTCAACGCCGGCTTCGGTTTTATAATAAAACACCCAATCCGATACCTGCGAAACGGTATAATCATTCATACGAGACGTCGGTGCGGATGAAACCGTTTCGGCGGTATAAATGATATTTGCCTTAGCAGTAGTATAGGGGAAGCAATAATTATTAGAAGAGTACGCCGGAGCAGTAGCATCATTCGTAGCATAATTTGCCTGGCCGCCAAAATCGCCACCTGCACCGTTATAATAACCAACGGGCTGCGTTGCAGCAAAACCGGCATAGGAAAGATTGCCCCATGCATTTTTAAAATTGGACACAGCAGTTGCCAAATCCGTGCCCTCAGCGGAGATGGGGATGATGCTAAACAGCGAGAACACCATAACCATCGCCAGAAGAATTGAGGTTAGTTTGAAAATTTGCTTTTTCATTCTGTTTTCTCCTTTTTTCATATAAATTTATCGATATATGTAAAATAAAATTAGCGCGGTTTTTAGCTGAAATTGGATACAATACACCGATATTAATTTTATTCTATCTTATTTTAATACTTTTTTTACAAATTGTCAAGAAGATATTAGTAAATTTTCATAGAATTTTTGAATAATTTATGAAAATTTACAGTTATGATTGCCTTTGGCAAGTTATGAGTTATGAACGGCTTCGCCGCGTTATGATATTCGCTCCGCAAATAGTTATTGATATAGTTATGAGTTATAAGTTATGAATTCGGCACAGCCGAATGTTATGATATTCGCTCCGCAAATAGCTAAGGTGTTCGCTCTGCGAACGAATATAAAAGAAAACGGATTTGTACCCAACTGCACAAATCCGTTTTCTTTATCTATTTTTTAATGTGGTCACTGAAGAAACTAACATTCTCCTTATATCTATACATTCCTTTTCGAATTTTTCAAATTCTTCCCTTTGCAAACTATCAACATCAAATAACACTCTTATCCAATACTCACTCTCATTGCATTCTTTAAGTGATACTTCTAATTTATGAATAAAATCAGGTTTGCTTTGGGCATATTGGGCTTCGTGAATATTGGCACCGATTGAAGTGCCTGAACGCAAAAGTTGATTTAATAGTACAGATTCCACACCGTTCTTTTTTAATCTTCGGCATAAAAAAACAATATCTTTCGCAAATTCTCTCGATTTATCTCTTAAAACACTTTCAGACATTTATTTCCTCCAAAACAAATTATATTACAAGTTATGAGTTATGAATTATGAATTCGGCTCCGCCGAATGTTATGATATCGTACCGAAGGTACACCGAAACTTTGCCGCAAGGCAAATCATAACACGGCGAAGCCGTTTATAACTCATAGTTCGCCGTTAGGCGATTATAACTCTATCCTACTAGACCCGTTCTCTCAATACTTTCAGTAAAGTATTTCTGGGTAAAGATATAGAGGATAAGGGGTGGTGCGATGGTGAGCATTGCGCCTGCCTGCAGATACATTCTTAGTGAGAATATAGAGCCGGAGGCATCGCGGTAACCGCCCATCTGGAGATTTGTTGAAAGGTTTTTAAGCATAACAACTAAGGGGCGAAGCTCCTGAGTAAAGTAGGTTGAGGTGCTATTATAATCGGTCCAATGCCATACGATTGAGAACAACAACACGGTAATAAATGCAGGAACTGCCATAGGCACCATAACGCTTAAGAAGGTCTTAAACACACCGCATCCATCAATTTTTGCTGCTTCTTCAATTTCATAGGGAAGTCCCTTAAAGGAAGAATAGAAAATAAAGATGAAGATACCGTTACGAAGTCCGCAAGCGAACATTGAAGGAAGAATAAATACCATTGGGCTTTCGAGAAGGTTGAAATCCAAACCAACTATAGAGGTTATTCCGCCGAAATCAAAGAAGCGGTACAAAATATATGTAGAACTATAAAGTACCTGAGGGGGAACAACGATGGTTAAGATAAGCAAAACAAAGACAAGGGTTTTGCCTGGGAATTTAAATCTTGCGAGGCCGTAACCTGCAAGGGCGCAAGAGCAAAGAGCAACTGCGGTAGAACCCAAGGTAATTACTGCAGTAAGACCTGCAGATTTCCAATAGTTCATCTCCTTAATAGCTCCCTTTAAGCCCATAAGGGATAACTGCTTAGGAACCCAGATTACAGTGGGGTCTTCAATAGATGAAGGTGACTGGAAACTGGTAATCAACATATAAAGGATGGGATAAAGGAAAAGATAGCAAATGCAGATACAGAACAAAAGACGGAAAACTGAAATTGCTAATTCCCTTGCTTTTTTCTTATTAGCCAAGGCATAGCGGCTATCAAATAAATTTTTAAACATATAACCGCCTCCTTACGCTCTTGATGATGACTTCTTAGAGCCATTTGAAAGTAGGAATATTACGCCGAGCACTAATCCGATGAATATAAAGTATATCCAAGCCATTGCGGTAGCTCTGCCATACTTGGCGGCATCGATACTTGAAGTGATAAGCTGCATAACCGAGTTCGACGTCGACGAATAGCTATCAACAACGGTATAAATGGCATTGAGAAGGATGGTGGGAACGAGCATAGGAACGGTAATCTTACAGAAGCTTTCCCAAGTGGAAGCGCCTTCAACAGAAGCGGCTTCATACAAGGTTCCGGGGATACCCTGAAGACCTGAAAGGAAGATTAACATCTGGATACCTGAGTTCCAAATAAGGTTAAAGAAGTTATTGGTTATCTTAGTAACAAACTCAACTATCTTTTCCTGAATTCCTGCCTGAAGGAGTAACTGATTAAGACCCATTGCCTGATTGGTGGTGCCGCCATCATCAATAAGGGAGCCACCGCTTGACATACTTGATACAACCAAGTCACTCTGAATAATCTGCAAAACAACGCCTGCAGAGAAGATAACGGGAAGGAAGAACACAGCGCGGATAAATATTCTGCCTCTGAACTTCTGGTTAATAAGGATAGCCAAGAAGAGTGACAAAACAAGAATCACGGGTGTTTTCCAAAGAAGGTTACCAAAGTCGGCCAAAATTCTGGTATTGAAGGCGGCGTCTTCTTTAAATATAAAGTGATAGTTTTCAAAACCGATGAATTTGGTATCGTAACCGCTCAATGATACGTTAACATCACTGAAAGAGAAAACGATGGACTGAATAATGGGCTCCAGATAGAAAAACAGGAAGCCGAGGATAAAGGGCAAGAGGAACAGTAAACCGTTCAGGTTATGTCTATCACTAACAGATAAACGGGATTTTTTAATCTTTTTCATACTGTTACCTCCTCTCATCCTTCTACAAAGCTTCTGGCTTTAACCGTTACATCTTCAACGGTTACATCCTGCTTTGAATAATTTACATAGACTACTGTGCCGTTTTCGTAGGTTGTTTTTACTACATTATCCTGAAGTTCAACATGGTCAACGATGGCTTCATTTTTGATTTTTCCGAAGAGCTTTCCGTACTGCTCGTTATACTTAACGGCTTTATCCATCCAGATGGTATAGGTCGAGCTATAAAGCTCCTCTTCACGAAGGCCGCGAACGATGGTGGCATCCTCATAAATACAGTTAAAGAGGAGTCCCGTACCGGTTTCTGCCGCCTTTAAAAGCTCAGTATCGGTATTGATTTCGGCCTGAACGATACCGCCCGTCATAGGAACGTAGCCCTTCAAAACTATCTGATAGAAAGGAACTTCCTTATCAAACATTTTATAGGCGCTATTCTTGGTTGGGGTATTATAAATCTTGCTAACGTAGGGTACGGCATAGGCATTTGCGCTATCGCCGATTACGCTATATTTCTCACTATATTTCTTAAGAACCTTTTCTATAGCCGTCGCCATATCGGTTCTATAAGCTCCCGCGCCCTGATGGAAATCAGAATAGAGGGTGTTGGTGAGGGTGGAAAGACCTATATTATCAATAGATTTATCAATGGACTTTAAGTAAGAAGCGGAGTTCTTTTCCAAAGCCGCTTTATTTACCATAGTCCATGCATCAACGGTAAGCTTAGAAACATAAACACTGCGGAGATACTGATACTGCCACGCTTTCTTATTGAAGGCGGTAGTAGCGACCTTATTTATAGAGCCCGAACGGGTTAAAACAAGGTCCGCATCAAAAGCGGCGGAAACTTTATTTTCTTTAAGGTATTTCTGCAAATTACGGAAATCCCTTTTGCCGCCCAAAACGCCCAAAATCTTGCTCTTGCTGAGCTGACCTTTATTAAAGGTACCGTCGTTCTGCCAACCGATATATCTGATACCTAAATCCTCGGCGTCTATTCCCTTCTCTTCAAGGGCTTTAATGATGGTTTCAACATCCTCGTAGCCAGTAAGCTTTTTAAGCTTCTTATACTTAATGCCGAGGAAGTTGGCCTGAGTTTCAACCGCGCCGTAAACATTCAAGCTAATCATATCGTTAGCTTCGATTTTCTTAAGACCTTTTTCGTTAATGAGATAGTCGCGGTAAACCTCTGCCATATCAACATAGTTTACATTTTCGCCCGAGAGAAGCTTATAATTAACAGAAAATTCGGAAAGCGAATATTTCTGACCTGATACGCGGAAAAGAGCGTTAGAGGTATTTGTTGAGTGGGTTACAAGCTCATCCTCACATACGAAGGCGTACTCCAAAATCGAATGAATGAAGTTCCAACCGTTAACGGCGTTGCCCACAACAGCTCTTATGGATGACGCGCTATCACCCTTATCTACGTAAGCCACATATCCGCTCGCGCCCTTCGACATACCAAATACGGGCATTCGGATATTTTCGGTATTGGAGAAGCTGGTTTCCTTTTTATTTGAGGTTTCTGTGCCGTAAACGGTGGCCATATATGTATTGGTTGCGGCACCGTTATTAAAGTTTGCAAGAACACCTGAACCGTCAGGGATGAAGAGGTATCCTTCCTCCTCTGCGCCTGCCGCGCCAAAGGTGGGAAGCAGGTAGATGCGGATAAGAGAACAATCCTTGCCTTCTTTAATATTTTTAGTATCGATTTTTGCGTTGAATGTATCGCCATTTACGGTGTATTCAACGGGGATTGTAAATCCGAGACCGGAGAATACGTACTCAACTCGCATACCGTTTTTAATAGTCTTTATATTGATTTCACCTGAAATAGCGCATTCTGCATTACTGTTTGAATTATAGATAAGACCGCCTGATGCGAAGCCCTCGTTGATACCGTAATCAACGATAAGTTCTGACTTATAGGCAACTTTTTCTTTTCTTTTGGTTATTTCGTCTTGGTCGAGTCCTTGAGGAACGCTATACCATTTATCACCCGATTTTTTATTTTCAAGGTAAAAATGGCCTTCCTCCATTTCTGCATACATTACGATACTGTCACTCTCGGCTACCAAGGTATAACCCTCGGCGGCCTCGGCCTCATCGGCTTCACCTTTGGCGGCAAAACTTACGACTGTGCCGGAGGTTACGAGTAACGCGATGGCAAGAACTAAACAAAACAAACAACGCATTTGTTTTAATATACCTTGCAAAGAAGATTCCTCCTTTTATATTTTATGATTTGTTTTACCTGAGTCGTAATTCTTCCACTATTGCGGTGAAGAAGTACAGTACCTGCTGCACAAGGGAGAACAGCAAGAATAAAAGAACTGCTATGATAATCATGGCAAATACCGACAAAAGAGCTGTTACAACGGTCTTTCCGATATAGTACTGATGTACCTGACTAAGACCTACAATAAGAATCATTCCCGACCACACAAGGCCAATGATGCTTACAATGCTCATAATCATCGCTTCATCTAATGTGAGGAAGTTCGAAAGCACGGTATTTACAAGTAAGCTGACTATATATGGAATTATAGCATAAGCCGTAACGGAGGCGATTTCCTTCATCTTACCGTTACCATCCATAAGTGAGCAGACTGCCCAGTTGCCTACTACAAACAAAGCATAAACTACTATCGAACCGATTAAGGTTGAAAGGATGGAATAATCTTCAGGTTCATTTGTGTTGAAAATATATCCTGTTCCAAAGAACTCATATACCTTTATGAAGAAGAATGCCACTACAATAATCGCGCTCATTAAGAACGAAGGCAATTCCGGACGATATTTAAACTGACCAAAACCGTCTGAGGGGTGGGTCAAAGTATATATCGGGAAGGTATATTTGTTTTCAAGTACGGTAAAGGCCTCATTGCCCGACGCTTTTACGAGGGCCTTTTTGATAAATCTCATTGCCACTGCGACGGCAACGATTACTGCAACTGCTACGAGTAAAAGCCACATCAGATTATCCGATGCATATTCCTTACGGTATTCGTGGAAGGCATCTGAATATTCATTGTTGGAAGAAGCAAGCTTAAAGTTTTCCATAGCGGTTTTATAATCGCCTAACTTCTCATAGGCCATACCTAAGCCGTAGTAGGGATAAAGACTGTTGGTATTATATGTCTTAACCTTTTCCCAAAGCTCTATGGCTTTATTGGGGTCGCTTGTATCAAGGTCGATAAAAGCATCACGGAGAAGCAAAGTATAATCTGTAGGATTAAATTCTGCTATTCCTCCCTCGCCCGCATCGAGCACCAAAACTCTGCTGCCGATGGTTTCGATAGCGATTGGCTTGGTGAACATTCCGCGCTGGGTACCGTAGCCGCCGAAAACGGAAACTAACTGACCGTTCTGGGTGTACTGGAACACCTTGCCGCGTCCTTCATCGAGAAGGTGAACGAAGTTTTCGCTATCGATATCAACATCGCTAAACGAAGTAAAGTGGTTATTTCTTAAAATATTACGAACACCTTCAAGGTCGCCGTAGGTAGAAATAATACCTTCACTCTTTATGATGTTTTTACCGCTGAAGTTAAGTTTATTAAGGGTTGCGGCAGTATTTGTGCCCGATTTTGTTACAGTATAAACAAAGCCTTCTTCGTCAATATCAAAGTTAAGAATCGTAGCAGGAGAATAATTCTGAAGTTTCTTAATCTGTTCGCGTGTCATAAACTGCTTACGGATATAGTTAAGAAGAACCTCTGCCGTACGCTGAACGGTGCTACGTCCGAAGAAATATGTAAATTCATGGTTTTCATCGAACACGAAGGCACCGTTGTTAACGCTTCCTGCGGTAACATAAACGCTACCCTGTGTGCTAACAAGAATTTTGGATACATCAAATGTATAGTCATAACCTACCAAGGTGGTATTGGGTTTTCCTATAACATCCTTTACCACACAACTGCTATCGGTCACGATAACGCGGAGGTTGGCTGTATCTGCGATATAGATGGTGCCATCCTTTTTAACAGCAAGACCTTTTGCGCCTGTAAAGTTATAGGTTTCACCTTTTTCATCTACAAAGTTCTGGAGAATCCCTACTGCCTTAAGATTTTCATCAAGGCAAATGATACGACTATTGTCTGCATCCAAAACATAAAGCATACTGCCCGACCAGAACATATCTGTGGGATTGGTAAGGGGCTTATCAAGGCCCATATCCTCATAGTTTATAAGATTTTCAAAAATATAGGTTGCGGGAGCCGCTACGGATTCCCTGTCCGCATTGTATTCATAGCCAGAATATGGAGCATACTCAACATCCTTGGCAGAAACGGTGAAAACAGATGCGAACAGGCAAATGCACAAAACTGCAACTAATAATCTTTTTAATGTACGCAAATTTTTCACCTCATTTCAAACCGGAATGGGACATTGTTTCCATAACGGAGCTTTGGGTCCACAAGAAAACTGCAATGGGGGGAATCATCATAATTACACCAACGGCTGCCGCTGCGCCTGCTCGGGCAATACCGCCTGCGGCGATGGTGGAAAGGGCTGTAGGAAGCTCTTTCAAATCCTCGCTGAATATGTACTGCTTAGTACCTGCGGAGTTCCAAAGGGCTTGGAAGGTAAATACAAGTACGGTCATAATAGCAGGTTTAATGCTGGGGATTACGATGGTTCTGAAAATCTTAAATTCGCTTGCGCCGTCGATTCTGGCTGCTTCAAGGGTAGCATCGGGAACGGCGGATATAACGAACTGTCTGATAAGGAATACACCTGAAGTTCCGCTCAAAGGTGTTAAAATCAATGCCCAATATGTATCAATAAGGCCAAGCTTTGATACGATATAGTAAACGGGAATTGCTGTAACTTCGGGACGGAACAAAAGAGCAAGAACAATAACGGTATATAGCATACCTACACCTTTAAACTTGCCTTTTGCAAGGGTATATCCCGACATAGCTGCCAAGAATAGGTATGCTACTGTACCTACAACAGTTACGAAGATACTGTTAAAGAGATATCTTGTAACAGGAACTGAAAGGGTACCTGTTAAAGTGAACACCTGAATAAAGTTATCAAATGTGGGATTGGTAACATACAGTCTGGGGGGATAAATGAATATTTCGTCAATGGGTTTCAATGACTGAATTATTGAGTAATAAAGGGGTAAAATCATAAATACGCTTACTAAAAGTAAGAACGCAAATATCATAACTGTACCGCCTTTAGAACGGGAAAGGACTACCTGACGCGGTTTAGCCATTTTTATTACACACTCCTATCTTTATTTTTCGGTTGCTGTTAACTAATCTGTAAAGCGTCTTAATACTTTCTGGATTAGTAACCAAGAAAGCACCATCACTGCGAAGAGCATTACTGCCAAGGCAGATGCATAGCCCATTTCGTAGCGGGTAAGACCAGAGTCAGTGATGTGTAGCAACCAGGTATGTGTGGAATAACCACTGCTGGGGAAACCGGTTAAGGTCTGGCTGACAGCACCGGTAGCAAAAGCGCTGGAAATTGACATAACTGCGCCGTACATAAGCTGGGGTCCCATCTGTGGGAAGGTTACATAGTAAAGTTCTTGCCAACGGTTGCGGAGTCCGTCAATAGCGGCGGCCTCGAAATAAGCGCGGTCAAGAGATTGGAAGCCGGCTCGGAAAGAAAGGAAGCCCGAGCTAAAGGACATCCAGATGGAAACTACGATAACTACCGTCATACTATACTTAGCATCTGTAAGCCAAGCAATTGGCGAAGTAATTATACCAAGTTCCATTAATACGCTGTTTATAATACCGTAACTATCTGCCGAGAAAATGTACTGCCAAATAACATATACATTGGCAGAAAGTGACGGAGCGTAGATAAAGAAGGTCATCAAGGGTCTAAGCTTTTTAGGCACCTCGTTGATAAGCCAAGCGAGAACGAAGCTCAGCATAAATCCGATAGGTCCGATAACAACTGCAAGAATAAGGGTGTTCTTGAGGGCCTTTATAAATATCTTATCAGAAAGGAACATTCTCACATAGTTATCAACGCCAACAAAGTTATTGATTGAAACCAAATTAAAATCGGTAAAGCTGAAAACTATTGAGATAAGGATGGGGGCGATGGTAAACACTACGAAAAATAGCATAAAGGGCGCCAACATCACTATAAATGGCATTTGAGAAGAGGCGTAATTCTTCTTGCGAAGCTTACTTACACTATCAGTCATTTAATCCAAACTCCTCTCTTTTTCTATTTATTTCTTCGTTAATGTCTGCATTGTAGAGAAGTAATGCACGGCGGGGTCTGTTGGCACCGTCGATAACTTCACGAAGAGCTGTGGTAAGGTCACGGTTAACGGCATAGCTACCGATAACGGTGGGAATATTGTTAAGATGCTTTCTCTGTTCATCAAGAACGGCCTTTTCCGCCTTGCTCCAGTTAAGAGAATCGAAAGCTTCAAGATTTGCTGAATAGTAACGACCTGCTATACCAAGAGTTACTTCAACATCGTTACAATATTCAATCTGGGTTTCTGCACTTACCCACCATTTAAGGAATTCGTACGCTTCATCGGCAACACCCTTTTCTTCGGCGGCCTTAAGCATTACGCATCCTGTAACGGCAGAGGATTCTGCGCGGTCTATCTCCCCTGTTTCCTCATTTAGAGTACCTACCATGGGAGCCATAGCCCACATTCCTCTGATTTCGGGGGCGGCGGCTATAAGCTGTGAATATGTAGCAAAGTTGGAGAAACCAACGGGAACTTCACCTGTTCTGAAACGGCTGTAGAAGTCGATAGAACGGGAGATACCGTAGTCGGTATAGAAACGGGCCCACTCGGTAAATGCCTGATATGCATTTTCAGTAGTGAACAATGTCTTGGAAAGGTCATCGGTATAGTAGGACTTTGTTCCCTTCTGGAAGAGAAGAGAAGAGAAAATACTAAGTGAAGCAGATACACCCATTTCTGCGGTGTTGATTTCTGCCATGCCTACGTTAAGGTTATTGCTCTGGATAACCTCAAGCATTCTGTAGAATTCATCCCAGGTATCAGGTACCTTTAACTCTAACTGCTCGAAAATATCGGTGCGGTAGAAGGTTACCATAAAGGACTGAGATTCGGGTACTGAATAAATTCTGTCTCTATATGTGAAAGGAATCCAAGATGAAGGATGGAAATCATCATAAACGTCATCGGTTATGTAATCGGTAAGGTCAACAAGGGCTCCGCGGGCTGCAAGTTCAACGGGCTGTCCCTGAACCATCATAAGCGCTACATCGGGTCCCTTACCTGCAAGGGCTGCTCTTAAAAGGGTCTGGTTGGTATCAACCATATTAAGTGTAACGCCTATACCTGTTTTCTCTGTAAATTCAGAGGAAATAAGGTTTGAAATTATTTGGGCCTGGTCACGACCGGTATTTATCCATACGGTAATGGTCTTACCCGATTCACCTGCAGTAGAGCCCAAAGAACTATAGTCACTGGTGAAGGAGTAAAGGAATTGCTTGGTCATAAATACGAGGCCATCCCAGAAGCTTGCGTTAACCTTGGGAAGCTTAGCATCAACGGGCATAAATCCAATATAGTCAAGCTCTAAGGGTTGTTCGCAAAGAGCGAGAATAAGTGAACCTAATTTTTCGAGAACTCCCTTGAAGGTACTTAAAGATTCGGGAATTTCATAAGGAGCATCTGCATAATCAGCTATGGTTTCTGCGCAAAGCTTAAGGGTGGTGGCCTGAGAGCCGGTAGTACCAAGTGTTGCGCAGAGGTCTTCATAGGTTTTCATTATGCGCTTGCTGGCATCACGAAGGTCATCTTCAAGAGAAGGAATCTTATCTTCAAGGTCGTAATCCTGATATGTATCGGGAGTAGCAGAAGTGATAGCAAGAATCTGACGATAGAGCTCGTTAAGGTCGTTATTGATATTCTGAACATTTCTGAGAACTACCGCAGTATCACCCGAAGTAGAAGCAAGACTAATAATATCGCCCGGCTCAAGATATACGAGATATTCTTTCTCACCGTATCCCAAAGTGAATATCTGCCAACCTGTGCTATAATCAAAAGAAAGCAGCTCTGCTTCGGCAAAAGGAAGCTCACCGTTTACAAGAAGAGTTCTGTAAGAGTTAAGACCTGCATTAACGCTCTGACGGCCTCTCATAATAACTTTGTAAAGTCCAGCCTTTTCTACATCAGCTTTCCAGGAAATCGTTTCACCCTGTGAACCCCAATTGCTTCCACCAATAAGATTAAGAACTGTGTTCTTGGGGTCACAAGGACTCATAGAAGCGCTCAAGTTATCGTAGTTGGGATAAATAGATGCGTTGCTTACAGATTCTGCAAGTTCTGCTTCTATAAACTTTCCTTCACCGCCCTTAATCTCTTTACCCTTATACTGAGCAAGGTAATCCTTGTAAGAGATAGCGGTTTCAACCTGAAGGGTAATACCACTCACGGAAATAGGTGTTTCAGTACAAGTGATACGGATAGTATGCTTACCTTTTTTAAACTGGAAGAAATAAGGGTCATCATAAAGTCCCTGAGTATCTTCAAGTGTTGCAGAGAGCCACTGCTCAACCTGTACCTGTTCAGGACGGATGTCGTTTCCGCGGTTATCCTTTTCGAAGGGATAGTCACCTTCTAAAAATGCGCTTCTCCATTTTCTTGAAAGGGAGATATTAGCGGCTTCGGTAAAAGGAAGCTCCCCGTCAACGGTAATCTTAACGGTAATATCCTTATCGAACTTTACATCAGGAAGGTAATCAATCTTGATGTTATAAGCGGCATCCTTTTCAATATCAACAGTCCACTCGCACCAAGTGTTGTCCTCACTCAAGACAACGGCTGTACGATCAAGAACTTCTGATGCCTTGCCTTTTTCAGTTGAGGCTTTTTCTGCATCAAGCTCATAAACCTTTTCTGTGTCGGCGAATTCTTTGACTGTATCATACTTGCCAAAATAACCGTTAGCGGTCGCATTGGCAACAGAATCGGAAGCGCCAACATCAGCTGCTGCATCATTCTTATCGGCTTTCTCTGCAAATGCACATTGGGCAGATGCAACGAGCAAAGCTGCGATAACTACTACAGCGCCTGATTTTTTGAGTAGTTTTTTCAGTAAATTTGCTTTCATCTTGCTGCTCCTTTTTGAGAATTGATAAGTATATATATAATACACATAAATTATCATAATACATAATACCACATATTACACAAAAAAACTATGCGATTTTTTATCATAAAGTCGCATTTTTTTACTTTTTTTTATCAACTTCACATAAATCCTTTGGTTATTTTGTATATTTTCACCTTAAAATTTGAAAAAGTGCTATTTTTTATCCACACTAGTAACTATAAACAAAAACACAAATTCACTTAAAAACTGTTTATTTTACAATTTTTACGAAATTAAATTTCGTAAAAATACGCTTATTTAAAAGGATTTTTAATAATATCAAAATTTAATAATTTGCCTAGCTACCAACCACCAATCCGACACATTCTCCCATTATCTGTTTTTTTTGATTTGTGATTTTTTCGCAAAAAAATAAACGGCTCTGCACACCGCAGAGCCGTAATATATAATACGTTTAGGAGTTTATTCCCAAGATGACCATCCATCCATTGAATCCTTATTGGGGTCACTGGAAGTTGTATCAGAAGTTGTTCCCTGTGAGGTAGAAGAATCTTCAGGATTGCTTTCAGATTCATTACCGGAGGATACATTTTCAGATTCATTTTCTGAGGTGGTACCCTGAGATACATTTTCGGAAGTAGTATTTGATGAACTACTTCCTGAAGAAGTGCTTGATGAAGCATTTGAAGAAGGGTTAGAAGATATATTAGATGATGTTGCATTAGAATTTGTGCTATTATTTGTACTATTATTAGAAGTAATAGTCGAGCCAGTATCAAAATCAACAACTACATCATTATCATCTTCAGGGTCTTTATCAAATTCGATTTCATCATAGCCTTCCGATTTGTTCGTGGCGTCATTAGTCCCTGATTCATTATGATTTTTGTCTTTGCATGCAGTAAATGTTAAAACACTTAATGATAATATCAAAAACAAAGCAAGTAATTTAATATTTTTCATAATCACCACTCGCAAATCAGAGACCGAATTCGAAATCTTCGCCTTCGCCGTTTTCGCCTTCGCCGTTCCAAGCATCTTCGCCTTCGCTGTCAGTAACGATATCCTTAACCAAAAGCTCAATGATTTCGGCTTTAGGATCAAAATATTCTTTTTTCATAATTCTATCCTCCAAAATCATTGTTATTAATTAGCGGATTGTTCTTTGTACTTTGCATCAACTTTAATTTCTTTAGAGAAAACATATGCTGATAAGGTTCCTTCGCTGTCTTCTGCATAGTTATAAGCAACGGCAGTGTATGTTCTGGTTTCACCAGGATTAATGGCTCTTACAGCATACTGAAGGTGAGGAACTTTATTTACTTCACCTTTCCACATATACTTAGTTTGAGCAACACAACCAACGATGATATACTTTGTCTTATTTGCGTAAGTAACTTTAATTGTACCATCTGACGGTTTAGCATTAAAATACATTTCTGCCAACTTACTATAGATTTGTTCATCAGTTAAATGACTCTGGGCAGCTCTAAAATCTGCATATGTACCGGTACCGGTAGTATCATCGCCCATAATCATTAATGTGCCATATTTTTTACCAACAGTGTTAACTGCATAAGAACCGAGCTGTATGCCTTTAGAAATACCCTTATCTTCATCAGCAGGTCTTGAGCTGGCACCAAAGGTGGTAACGCCAACGCTTGCTTCGGGAAGTTTGAAAGATTTAGAAACAACACCATTGTCAAAGCTTCCGTCTTCATTCTTATCTACGAATTTACCGCTATCATCTTTAACACTGCCGTAAGGAATGAAGTAACCTTCTGTGGTTCCATCAAACTCAGTGTTTGTATCGGTACGAACTACGATTGCGCCAACGCTAGTCTTAACACTATAATCAGCTTCATAAGCATCAATAAATGTACCGTTAATGATGCTTATTTCATAAGTGTCATCAGGCTTTCCTGCAGGAATAGCTACACCAAACGAGATATCAAAACCTTCAGTAGTTCTAACATCAAGGAATCTGATGGTGTTTTTATTTTCACTTACGACATAGTTACTATCCTTATCCCAGCTCTTACCGCTTTTTACTTGAACATCGGTAGCTACTTCAAATCCATCGGGAAGTTTGATAGTAAAATCAGAACCGTAAACAGCACCGAAATTTCTAGTATGTAACTCAACGGTTACAGTTTCGCTTATATTGCTTGAATAAGCAGTGGACACATTAATGGATGTGCCTTCGCTTGCAGCGTTAACGGTTAAGCAGGTGAAAACCAATGCAACAGCCATAACAACTGCAAATGTCTTCTTAAATAGAGATGCCATAAAAAAACTCCTATCCGGCATAAGCCAATTTTATAAAATTCAAACAAATCTGCCACGCATTAAAGCAGATTTTCCTTAGTGGCAAAATTGCATAAGGGTACAATACGCCACCTTTTAAACTATTGTAATTCAAAACTCTTGAAAAAACAATGCGATTTTTTATCGTAAAACTGCGATTTCTTATCATTTTGGCGTTTTGAGTGACATTTTTTAGGTTTTATATTGTCAATTTGACCAAATACCGTATATAAAAACTGAAAAATACTTGAAATGTCCTCTTGACTAAGATATAATTTATTATACAACATAACATTTTAAATTGCAATAGGATATAAGATAACTTTATTCTAATTTACGGAGAACATTTATGAGTGAAAAACACTGCTTAATGAATAGTAATTTTGAGGAATTCGGTTGCCCGAACTATTATTTTCAATGCACCTATTCCAGAACTTTGATATCCGAAGAACATTGTCACGATTTCTATGAAATTATATATATATATTCCGGAGGCTGCGTTCAAGTTATTAATTCTATCCCACAATCATTCTCAACCGGTGATATAACCATGCTTTGCCCCGGAACTGTGCATTACTTTAAGGACCAGCAACCCAACACCTCGGTAATTTCCCTATCCATAAAGAAGGAAGAAATGGAACGTTTTATCTTCCCTTACGCCCGCGATGAGCATTTTACCAAAAATACCGAGCCAATCACCGTTCATCTTGACCTTTCGGAGCAACGGAATATTCAGAACGCCTATTTACCTATTATTTCCGCTCCCAAAGAACTTCAGGAAGCATACTGCAAAATATTACTTGGCGTTGCCATTCCTATATTCTACTCCAAGTTCATAATAAGCGCGGATAACAAATCCGGCGCTCCTCAAGCTTTTTCACTTTTGCTTTCAGCTATGATGGAGCCCGAAAACATTAAAAGAGGCATAGAAGCAATGGTAGAGATATCTAACTTCAGTCACTCTCACCTTTGCCGTATGTTCAAGCAATATATGAATGTTTCACCACACCAATACATCACTTCTCTTCGTATGAATTATGCTTTTGACCTTGTGACATCATCGGATATGTCCTTTGAAGCCATAGCAGAATCTATTGGCTACGCTTCGTTTAGTCACTTTAGCCACAAGTTTAAGGATACTTACAGAAAAACCCCCGCCAATATGCGAAAACTTTATAAGAATAGAACTGTATAAATTAAACCGCCCTCGTTTTAAGGGCGGTTTCTATTATGTAAATTTACGATTTTATAAGTAGGTCAACAGCACCGCTTAAAAGCACTATTGCAATTATTCCGATAATTACGCCTAAAAACTGGAGTTTTGAAAATTTCTCCTTATATATAACGGCTCCAACTACTGCGCAAAGCAAAACCAGAGCGCCATTAAATATTGGGAAGAAAACTACCGATGGAAGTTTAGCTGCAAGAGTAAGATTAAACCTATTGTATAAGCAACTGAACACACCTGCTAAAACACCATAAAAGGCCTGCCTTTTCGAAAGGGTGAATTTCTCTTTCGTGCTAAATGAAAGAACAAGCAGAAGCACAACCATTGTTACTGCCGAAACCATTATCATATTGGAAGGATTGTTCTGTCCTTCTCCTGCCTTGCCGAACATTTTAAATACCACACCAACTGCCGAGCAGAACAGGAAGTAGAAGAAGCAATAAATTCCCCATTTAATAGTCATCTTCATATCGGATTTAAGGTCAACACAAAGAATTACGGAAGCGAGGATGGCTGCAAGACCTATAAACTGCAATATAGAAGGATTTTCTTTATAAGCTATTGTGCCGAAAAGAGTTGTTACAATCATTGAGCAGTTGCATACAACAGAGGTGATTGATATGGGACCTGTACTCATTGCCCTCATTTTAAAGAAGAGGAACAACGCCTGAACCACGCCGTAAATAATGCCGAAAATTATCTCTACGGAATTTATCTGCGGAAGATTTACAAAGGGCAAAAGCCCTACTATCCAAACCGCCGAAGATAGAGCGGTAAATAAAAATCGGCTATACTTGCCTTCGTTTGCAAGCTGATGGTAACAAATATTATTGCCCGTTGCAAGAAGTATAGAGCCCAATAACATTAAATAATAAATAATTTGCATAAAGATTCCCCTAATCTATTTGGTCGAAAAAGATTATACCATACTTCCCTACTAATTTCCATATATTTTTTAGTAATTTACAAGTTTTTTACCCCTTATTGACATCAATCGCTTTTTGGTGCTATAATTATAATGTAATCAAAAATGATTTTAGAAGGTGTTTATTTTGAAAAAATTTTATGCACTTATTTTAATCGGTTGCATAATTCTTTCTCTTGCGGGATGTAAAACGGATGCGCCCGACGGCGAAAGCTTTTACAGTTACTTTGAATATGTTGAAGATTCCTCGGACACCACCGAAAGTGAGGAATACACTTCTTCATCCAATGACACACAATCAAGTTCTTCTAAAACCGAGAGTAAAAACGATACTCCATCTCAAAATTCTTCGGTAACCGCTCCTCAAACTCCGCCAAAGGCCCCCGAAAAACCAACCGCGGAAAATAATTCACCGACCGTTGAGAATGTTACTGTAAATAAAGAAGAAATCAAAGAGCCCGAAACCGAGAAACTTGAGGAAGAGGTTGTAATCGAAACTCACCACACTCCTCTTGCGGCTTCAAAATACTATCAGTTCTCTACCCTCTCGGCAACGGAAAAAGAGATTTACGGCGTGATTTCCGCCTCCGCTTCAAAATCACTCAATGTAGCGGATATAAGCAAATTTGAAGTCAAATATGAAACTGCATATTCAGTACTTCAAAAATTCATTGCCGATAACCCTCAATATTTTTATATATCAAGGTCCTATATTATAACCACAAATGCGGATACGGGGGATGTTCTTGCAATTATCCTCTCTTATACAGACGGCACCGTTGCGGATACCTTCGACAACTCCTTAAACCTCACCAAATCCGCTGACCGAAAGGTTATAGCAGACAAGATTGATAAGCTTACTAAAGCCATTGAAAAGATTCTTGAAAATATCCCATCTAATTTCACCGAACTTGAAAAAGAAAAAATCATTCACGACTATATACAGAAAAACGTTACCTATGATTATGTAGCGGCCGGTACTAACTATGTATCCGCCGCCGCCCTCCCCCACGCCTACGATATTTACGGCGCGGCAGTGGAAGGCAAATCGGTTTGCGAAGGATATTCAAAATTATTCCAATATCTATGCTACTGCACAGGTATTAACGCTACTCAGATTACAGGCACTGCCGATGGCGGCGCACATATGTGGAACGCGGTTAACATTGACGGAAAATGGTATCAGACAGATGTTACCTGGGATGACGGAAGCGATTATTTGAGTTATGCATATTTCAATCTGACCGATGCCGCCATAGGCACCGACCATAAAGCAGAGAAGAAATATACATCTGTTCCCGAATGTAAATCAACAGAAAGCTCCGCAACCAATACATTTGTTATTTATGTCGAAGACACATCAAATCCCCCTGTAAATTACAAAACCGCCATTGATATTGCGGCAAAACTTAAAGATAAGCGAATATATATTTATTTTGCCAATCCGAAAACAAATAACGGCCTTATAAATCTTAACCATTATATGCCCTATATCCAAAATTATTTCTTTGATAGCGGAAGTATAGTGGGCAGTTATTTCCAGAAAAAAGGAATTAATGTTATAACTACCGTTAACGGCGTTGGAGATATGATTTATCTTACGATAAAATAAATCATAATTTCAAACGGGAGGGGCAACCCCTCCCCTACAATCTACAAATTTATACTGATAAAATACCAAAACACCGCTTAAGCGTGGCTTAAGCGGTGTTTATTATTTTATTCTTCGGAAACCGTTTCTTCAGTAACTTCTATTTCTCTAACAGGATTAATTTCAGCATTTTTCATACCTGTACCTGCAGGGATAAGCTGACCGATAATAACATTTTCCTTAAGACCAAACAAGGGGTCAACCTTACCCTTAATAGCAGCTTCGGTGAGAACACGGGTGGTCTCCTGGAAGGAAGCGGCAGACATAAAGGATTCGGTTGCCAAAGACGCCTTAGTAATACCAAGAAGTGTAGGCTTATAGGTTGCAAGGGTGAGTCCCTCTTCACCTGCTTCAATTCTTGCCTTAATTACCTTGTTAGCATCGGATATTTCTTTATATTCGTAGCTTACATTCTGGATTAAGTCGGTAGAACCTGGGTCTTCTACTCTGAGCTTCTTCATCATCTGACGAATGATAACCTCAATGTGCTTATCGTTGATATCAACACCCTGTGTGCGATATGCATTCTGGATTTCAGCGATAATATATTCCTGAACGGCCTCTGCGCCCTGCGCCTCAAGGATATCCTGAGGATACTTAGCGCCCTTAACGATAATGTCACCTGCGGTTACGTAGTCACCGTCCTGAACCTCTATCTTAGAGCCATAAGGAATTCCTATCTTTTCTTCCTGCATTGTTTCTTCGTTGTTGATTACAACCACATTGCTGCGCTTTTCTTCAACAAGACGAACACGGCCTGAAATCTTGGCGATAAGACCGCAACGCTTAGGTCTGCGAGCTTCGAAGAGTTCTTCAACTCTGGGAAGACCCTGTGTGATATCTTCGGTAGATGCAATACCGCCCGTATGGAAGGTACGCATTGTAAGCTGTGTACCTGGCTCACCGATGGACTGAGCTGCCACGATACCAACGGCTTCACCTGTTGTAACAGGTTTATTGGTAGCAAGGTTTGCTCCATAACACTTCTGGCAAACACCGTGATGACTATGACAAGTAAGAATTGAGCGAATTTCGATGGCGGTAATACCTGCATCAACAATTCTCTTAGCATCTTCCTTGGTCATCATATGGTCATTATCACAGATAACCTCACCAGTTTCGGGATGAACGGCAGGTTTCAAGAGGAAACGACCGATAAGACGCTCTTCAAGAGTTTCAAGAACATGGTTACCGTCTTTAATATCGGTAATCATAAGACCTTCTTCAGTTCCGCAGTCGGTTTCACGGACAATAACATCCTGAGAAACATCAACAAGACGACGGGTAAGATAACCCGAGTCAGCGGTACGAAGAGCGGTATCGGCAAGACCCTTACGAGCACCACGGGAGGAGATAAAGTACTCAAGTACGTTAAGTCCTTCGCGGTAGTTAGCGCGAATGGGGATTTCGATAACCTTACCTGCGGTATTTGCGATAAGTCCGCGCATACCTGCAAGCTGACGAATCTGAGCCATAGAACCACGGGCGCCTGAATCCGCCATCATATAGATGGGGTTAAATTCATCAAGGTTGCCCTTAAGCGCATCGGCTACATCTTCGGTGGCCTTATTCCAGATTTCAATGATATGACGGCTGCGTTCTTCATCATCAAGAAGACCTCTTCTATAATCGCGAGATACAAGGTCAATCTGCTTTTCAGCCTCTTCAAGTATTTCCTTCTTCTCGGGAGGAATAACCGCATCAATAACTGCTACGGTGATAGCGCCCTTAGTGGAGTACTTAAAGCCTGTAGCCTTAACATTATCAAGAACTATAGAAGATTCGCTAGTACCGTGAATATCAATACAACGGTCGATAATCTTACCAAGTTGTTTCTTACCAACCTTATTCTGAATAATATCATCGTTGCTTTCAACCTTGTTTGCTTCAGGATTCTTAAGAGAGAAGCACCACTCAAGATCACAAGCGCTCTGAGGGTTATTTCTATTAACAAAACCTAAATCCTGAGGAATTGCTTCGTTAAAGAGAAGGAAACCTACTGTACACCAAACAAGTTTGCTATTACCCTTGCCGTCGTTTAGACGAACACGGATAGGAGCGTGAAGTCCGACAACATTATCGTTATAAGCCATAATGGCTTCGTCTTTATCGCGGAACACCTTATTAGTACCCGGCTCCTCAGCTTTAACGAGGGTGAGATAGTAAGAACCTAGAACCATATCCTGAGTAGGAACAGCAACGGGCTTACCGTCAGAGGGTTTAAGAAGGTTATTTGCAGCAAGCATGAGGAAACGGGCCTCTGCCTGCGCTTCTGCGGAAAGGGGTACATGGACTGCCATCTGGTCGCCGTCGAAGTCGGCATTATAAGCAGTACATACAAGAGGATGAAGTTTAAGCGCCTTACCCTCTACTAAAACAGGCTCAAATGCCTGAATACCAAGGCGGTGAAGTGTGGGCGCACGGTTAAGAAGAACGGGGTGTTCTTTAATAACAAGTTCAAGTGCATCCCAGATTTCAGTAGAAGCGCGTTCTACCATTTTTCTTGCAGATTTAATGTTTACTGCTGCCTTGGTTTCAACAAGACGCTTCATAACGAAGGGCTTGAAGAGTTCAAGAGCCATCTCCTTAGGAAGACCGCACTGATACATCTTAAGTTCGGGTCCTACAACGATAACTGAACGGCCTGAATAGTCAACACGCTTACCGAGAAGGTTCTGACGGAAACGACCCTGCTTACCCTTAAGCATATCGGAAAGGGATTTAAGAGCGCGGTTGCTGGGACCTGTAACAGGTTTGCCGCGTCTGCCGTTATCAATAAGCGCATCAACTGCTTCTTGAAGCATTCTCTTTTCGTTGCGAACGATTATATCGGGGGCCTTTAACTCAAGGAGTCGTTTAAGGCGGTTATTACGGTTAATAACTCTGCGGTAAAGGTCGTTTAAATCACTGGTTGCAAAACGGCCGCCGTCGAGCTGTACCATAGGACGAAGGTCGGGGGGAATTACAGGGATAACATCAAGTATCATCCATTCTGGACGGTTACCTGAAAGGCGGAATGCCTCAAGTACCTCAAGACGCTTTAAAATACGAGCGCGTTTCTGACCTGTTGCATCCTCTAATTCCGCGCGGAGTTCGTTGCAAGATTTTTCAAGGTCGATTTCGCAGAGGAGTTTTTTGATAGCCTCTGCGCCCATTCCTGCTTCAAAAGCATTTTCATACTTCTCGCGCATATCGATATATGCCTTCTCGTTGAGAAGCTGACCTTTTTCAAGGGGTGTATCACCTGGGTCAGTTACGATATACTGGGAGAAATAAAGTACCTGCTCAAGCGCTTTAGGCGAAATATCAAGAGCAAGACCCATTCTTGAAGGAATGGTTTTGAAATACCAGATATGAGATACGGGAGCTGCGAGTTCGATAGTACCCATACGCTCACGACGTACCTTTGCGCGTGTAACTTCAACGCCGCAACGTTCACAGACTTTACCTTTATAGCGGATACGCTTGTACTTTCCGCAGTGACATTCCCAGTCCTTTTGAGGTCCAA
>JAZRNX010000061.1:0-1989 GCA_045648365.1 Acutalibacteraceae bacterium | reverse complement strand
TTGATTTCTAAGATTTCTCTTGGAATCGTCGGGTCCTTATTATTGTCGTTGTTTAATTTTCAAGGTTCGGTTTTACTCACCCTCTCGCGAAGGTGCCAGATTATATTATCATAACCATGGCCTTTTGTCAACACTTTTTTTCACTTTTTTTAAACTTTTTTTAAAAAATTTTTTGGCTTGTGTTTTTGCTGACAAACAGGGGCTATATATAGTGGATAAGCCATATATAACACATAATAATGGGGATGGTTTTCCATCCCCACAATCATTATTTCCAATTTACACCAAATTATTCAGCGGTTAATTTCTTTGCAAACTCGCCGAGTTCGTCTTTACTAAAGAATTCTATTGTAACGGTTCCCTTGCCTTCACCCGTCGGTTTTATGTAAACCTTTCTGCCAAGTTCGTTTTTGAGGGACAGTTCAACCTCGTTATAATAAGTATCCTTGTGCATTGTTTTCTTGGGAGCGGGTGCTACAGGTTTATTTGCTTTAAACGCCTTAGCCATCGCCTCCAGTTCTCTTACGGAAGCACCTTCTTTTGCAAAGCGTAGCATATCGCGGCGGAGTTCCTCATTATCGCAAGACAAGAGGGCTCTGGCGTGACCTGCTGAAATAACACCGTTTCTTAAAAGCTCAAGCTCGTTATCCTTTAAATTAAGAAGGCGCAAAGTATTGGTAACAGCCACACGGGATTTACCCATCTGCTCTGCCACCTGCTCTTGTGTTAAACCGTAGGTATCAATTAAACTACGGTAACCGAGAGCCTCTTCGACGGCATTTAAATCCTCTCTTTGAAGGTTTTCTATGAGGGCCAACTCCATGAGAGCCTTATCGTCTACCTCTTTTATGATTACGGGGACAGCGTCAAGCCCTGCTATACGACAAGCTCTCCAGCGGCGCTCACCCGCAATTATTTTATATGTACCGTTAGTGGTCGGGCGAACAACTATAGGTTGGATAAGACCGTGTTTAGCAATACTTTCGGCAAGTTCATTAAGCGCATCTTCATCAAAGTCTTTACGGGGTTGGTTCTTATTAGGTTCTATCTCGGTAAGTTTTACAGCTACGGCGCCCTCATTATCGGTGGCATTTTCATTAAAAAGGGCATCTAAACCTCTGCCCAGTCCTCCTTTTTTTGTTGCCATAATCTTATCTCCTGTTCTTCTTTATAAATTCTTTTGCCAAATCGTTATAGGCGATACTTCCCTTTGAGCGCTTATCGTAGTACTGAATAGGCATTCCGTAGCTTGGGGCTTCGGAAAGGCGAACGGCTCTCGGTATGGCGGTTTTATAAAGCTTAGTTGCGAAATACTTCTTTATTTCACCAACCACCTGTTGAGTAAGATTTAAGCGGCCGTCATACATAGTAAGCACTATTCCCTCAATTTCGAGGGTGGGATTATAAAGACGCTTAACCTGTCTTACCGATGCCATCAGCTGAGAAAGTCCTTCAAGAGCAAAATATTCGCACTGGATAGGCACTAAAACTGTATCGCTTGCCACAAGGGCGTTTATGGTAATAAGACCTAAAGACGGAGGGCAATCAATAAATATGTAATCGTATTTTTCTCTTACAGGCGAAAGCGCAATCTTGAGTTGCGACTCTCTGCGCTCTGTTTCGATTAAATCGATTTCAGCAGCGGCTAAATCCATCGAGGCAGGTACTATATCTACATTTTTAAACTCTGTGGTTATTATTGCTGATTCCACGCGGGTTTTTCCAACAAGCAACTCGTAAGAGGTAGAAGTATTATCCTTTTTACTTACACCATATCCGCTTGTGGTATTTCCCTGAGGGTCAGCGTCGACTATCAGAACCTTTTTACCGGCAAGTCCTACACCCGCGGCAAGGTTAACTGCGGTGGTAGTTTTGCCGACACCACCTTTTTGATTAACAACCGAAATTATTTTTCCCAAAGCCGTATGCTCCTTTAATATGAATATATAAATATAGATTAGATATATATTTATAGATATATATCAGAAA
>JAZRNX010000060.1:0-42072 GCA_045648365.1 Acutalibacteraceae bacterium | reverse complement strand
ATTAAATCTTATGGGTTTAGTTTTAAGTGCGATCGGGAATCTTTGGGTTCTCTAATATGCAAATGTAACGCCGCACGCAGTTATAAAAATGAAATTCTTAATCTTTGTGATAGAGATATAGAAACGGTTATTCAATCCTATAAAAAAATGTTACAAGGATTAAAAAAACTTAAGTTAATAAAAAATATTAATAAAGGAGTAGAAATTGGCCTTAGACTATAAAAAGAAATTGAGCATATTGCTTGTGACCATCATTTCATTATCTGGGTGTAATACCATAAAATGCAATCCTTACGAAAATGATCCGCTTTTAGATCATAAGAAACTAATATCTGAATTCGTAAAACAAGAGCAAAAATGCCCTTATGGTGGAAAAGAAAAGCCAATCATGTTGGTAAAGCAACCAGGTTATGATTCAAGTGATGAATACCGCAAAATAATTATATGGAACATTCCTGCACTTTCTGAAAGTAACAGTTTGACGCGTTGTTTTCTTAATGCCATGATTGAAACTCATGAAGAGCTTATGTATCACGCTAATGATATGGTAAAATTCGGTGGTAAATTCGAAGCCTTGCTAGATTATGTAAATAAAAGATTAGCTTCTAGACCAGCAATGATTCAATTAGCTAGGATATTTGATGAAAAGCCAGATATTATTGCATCTTCAGTTTTATGCTCTTTTGCTGACACTCTGCTTGAGCAACCAGAGATAAATAAATTTGGTGCTTTTCTAGATATTGCATCATTGGTTGCTTTAGCAATCGGAATAGGTTGTGCTGGATTTGCTGTATATGGTGCCGTACAAGGCGCTGGTGCGGCGTGTGTGCATGTTGGTGCTAATGCTGCTAAACATAGTGTTGTTGCTAATATTGGCAAGATTTTGTGTGCAGGTGCAAAACCAGTTGCTAATGAGTCTCTGAAGCGATGTAGAAAATTAATGATGCACTGGGCAGCAGAAAAAATATGTTGTGATGGTGCTTGCGTCATGTATGGCGCAGCTGGTGGAGCAGCAGTTTTGGGCGTCGGTGCAGCTGGTGGCTCTATGTTTGCAAGACTTTTGAATTATATATTGAATTCTAGCATTTCTAGTCAATTCAAAAGAGAAAAAATATTCAATTTTGCAAATCTTTTTAAAGAGCTACGAGACAAAATGAAAGAGGTTTCCCATAGAAGACTAAATGGGAACGCTTTAGTAGTTGCTGTAGATCAACGTAAATTCAGTACGTTTCTATTTTGGAACAGATATCGAAAGAACAAAAGACATTTTGTCGAATTTAGAGATATACCAGGTCTGCAATATTCCCCATATATTTGCGCAAATTCTAGTGTTATGCTAGATTGTTTAGAATTTTCAAAATGGTATGGTGATGAAGGGGTTCAATATATTGCAAAACAAGTCAAATATGGCTTTGAAACACAGAACCCCAAAACACAAGTACAAGAGAATTGCTTTATCTTTTGACTTAGGTGAATGTAACATTAGTATTGTTCGCCTAGCGGGGCGTTATAAGTTTGTATGCATTGTTATAACAACCGTGCCCTCGGCACGGCTGTAAAAAAATATCTCTTTTCTCCAAAAAACCTGTTGACAAACATTTTTGGATATTATATGCTAACAATGGATAAGTCTATATATATATAAAATACCCTTGGTGTGGCGATTAGCCGTTTTAAGACACCGGGGGCATTGCAATATTAGGGGGTGTGGGGTATACACCTTCGGCACTCTCCTATATTGAGTGCTTATGAGCTTTTATGTGAAAAAATATCACTAAAAATAATTGTTTTTTATTTGTTAAACTATTGACAAAATCCTACCATTATGATATCATTTTAGTATACTAAAAAACGAGGTGATGAATAAGATATAATCTTTTTAAATTAAAATAGTTGCACTTTTATATTTTATATTTTATATTTTTGGAGGTTATTTATTATGACAAATAATGAAACTATAGTAAATGGTAATACGGCAGACAATAATATTATTCAAGCACCTCGTCTTGAGATTTTTGATAGTCTAGATGATCTCGAACTTGTTCTTGAGAAGAACAAACAGAAGAACAAACAATTAAATTATTTAATTGATAATGACTGGGTGATTTATAGTTGGCACAGCACTCGAAATCCGATAATTATAAGGAATGGGATAGAGATAATAAAATGGATTTGGCGTAACTTTAACATTATATGTCCTAGGGGAGTTCATGGTAAGTCGTTAGATATACACAACTATATAAGATTGCAATGTGGCCTCAATGTTTCACTTTTTGAAGCTGCTGGAGATCACATGGATGTGCTAGATAATAGTGGTTATGAAATGTTTATAAGAGAAGCATTAAATTCTTTTCTGGGTAAGCTGATTTGGGTTCCAAACGAAGATTTTGTTCGTTCTCGGGATAATCGTCCAATTAAGTTTCTGAAAGTACCTTATTTTACATCATGTTTTAATTATGGAACAAGTTTTTGGGTTGCTAGACACACACCAAGTTTTGAGGCGGAGTTAGTATTTTATTATATTTATCTCCACTTTGAATATGGTGCACGTACGGCTGAGCAACAAATAGATATGATAAAAAAAGTTTGGGGGATTTATAATGAAGAAAAATGAAAATTTAGTCAAGACTAATGTTGATTTAGGATTTGTGATTGATAGAAAAAGTAAAGACTTTTCTTTGGTACCTTCGTGGACTTATGAAAGATTGGTAGAAGAAAATATTATATGTTGTGACGATGTTATACAGGATATTACTCCATATGAAGAGGATGATTACCATTTAGATTTTTGGCCGACGTGTGGGCATTTCTTTGTTATTGAAAATGGATGTATTTCACAATGGGTTTTACAAAATACTGCTTTGGTTTATGATTTGGGGTTTAGAATTTTAAAAATTGATAATGGGCCTTATCAAGATGTTGCTTTATCAGTAGAAGCTTATGGGTTAAGTTACGATACTTTATACTTTTTACCGTTGTATGAATTATTAATCTCCAATGGGGTAGTTAGTCTATGATAATCAATGATAAAAAAATACAGATTGCACGTTTATTCGTGCGTCTGTACTTAAACAAAATTGATGTTAGTGATCCTTTATTGTGGATAAACAACGGTACATCTTTTCAAATATTCAATGGTGAGACTGAGGATTTCCAAAAGTTATCACCTTTAGGAATCGGCTTTGATATCTATGATATTTTAGACACTAACATCGAAAAGTTTTTTGATACTAGAATATCAGAGTCTTTTAAAAAAGGCATCACGATTGTACGCGCTTTTAAAGGCGATAAGTATAATGTTTTACTTGCATCGTTTTCTGTTTCTAAAATCTTTTTTCTTGAATCTATTTCTTATTTTTTAAGTGATTTATTTAATTTAATATAATTTTTGCGATAAAATTTGTAATTAAAGAAAAAGAAAAAAAAACTAAACTTTTAAAACATAAAAAGGAGTGTAAAAAATGGATTATTTTGATATACAATATTTAAAAGAAAAAAAGGAGATGGAAGAATTTGAAGTCAAGATGCAGAGTAGAGTTGAAAATAGGAAAGGAACAATCAAGAAAATTGAGGGCGCACATAAACAAGAAAGGAATCTCACAAAATTTATACGTAGGATTGATAATTTCAAAATACGTGTATGATAGTAGCATCAGATTAAAATGTAGGAAACACTTATGGATAAATCAGAGAGAGTTAATAGGAGATAAAGGGCACAACATGTGTTTTACGGTATCAACCGAGTTGAGGAATGAAGCACGTGAGATAGCAAGCAATTTAGGAATAAAATTCACAACATTGGCGTTAAAATTGATAATGATAGAGTTTTATGGAAAAGTTGATTTTAAAATTTAAAGGAGATAGAAATATGAATATTTATGAAAAAATAACAAACATAACACTTGATTTCCAAAAGAAAAAAGTAAAAAAAAGTGGTCAGAATAAATATGCAGGGTATCAATATTTTGAGCTTGGCGATATAGTACCACCATTAAATGAATTAATGGCAAAATACAAAGTAACGATGAAAATTATATACGAGAGAGAACAAGCACAAATGGATTTAATAAACTCAGAGAAACCAGAGGATCGGATATGTTATTTTTGTCCAATGGCAGATGTAAGTTTAAAAGGTGCACATGCAATACAAAACTTGGGAGCACAACAGACGTATATAAGGCGATATTTTTTAATGACGGCGTTCAACATAGTTGAGAATGATTATTATGATGCGATACAAGGGAAAGAAGAAAAAGAAAAGAAAGAATTGATAGAAGAGATCAACGCAATCTGTAAAGAAAAGATAAAGAGTGGGAAAACACGAGAAGAAATAATCAAGGAGACGCCAGAGATAAAGGAACTAAAAATACTCAGTCTATGGGATTTAAAAAGACTAAAAGAAAGGGTAGGGGTTTAAAAACCCCGTTGTTTTTTTAAAAAATGAGAGATAAAGTAATTAAAACGTTGAATAAAAAAATAAAGAATATAAGATTATCAACGTTATTATATAATTTGTTAGAAGAACAAATCGAAAACGAAAAGACAACAAAAAGAAAATATGTGAGTAGGGAATTAAAAGATGAAAAAGAAGAAGAATTTGATAAACTTAGGTATTTAGTACACAGTAAGATAGAAGGTAGAAACATAAAATTTTTGGTTAAAATAGACAAATTGATAAAATTTTACAATGAATGTGAAAAATTGTGAGAAGGAGAAAGAAATGGAAAATTTTGTGAAAAATTTTAATCAATTTCTCAAGAACAAAGCGGAGCTTGAAAGCATCGAACAAACCGATGGAAAAGACAGTCTCAAAAGAGAAAAAAGAAAAGAAGCAAAAGAAAAAAGAGAAAAGATTAATATTATCTCAAGTATACAATCTCTTGGTGGTAAGAATACTACTGGAGAGAAAGAGAACGAAGAGAAAGAAGAAGAAAAGAAAAAAAGAAAAATATATAAAAAGAAAAAAAGAAAAGACGAAGAAAGAGAAAAAATAACGGCGTCAAAATTTTTTTTGGAATTTACAAAAAGCGAGGAATTACAAGGCTTATTGTTCGATTTTGTTGAGATGCGCAGACAACTCAAAAAACCTTTGACTCCGATATCTCTCAAGTACAACCTACGGAAATTAACCAAATTGTCTCAGGATACTCAGGAACAAATACTCATAGTCTTACAAACTCTCGAAAATGGGTGGCTATCTTTTCATGAAACTTTTGAAGTCCAAAATTACCGAAAAAAAGGTAAAAATCAATCATCCGAGTTTTCTTTTCGCGTTGAATAGCATTTACGCTCACTCTAGTGGCTCAAATTTCAATTTTTTTGACTCTCAGGTAACTTTACCTATCTGACACTAAAAAAATCAAAATTTATGGGGTTAAAATGATTTCTAAGTTTACACAAAAAATTTTAAGTAAATTAAACGACGCAGCAAGTAACAATTTCAAGCTAAAAGACAACGATTTTACCAACGATCAAGGCCTTATCATGTGCGGTACTTGCAAGAAACCGCTTCAAACCTTCATCGACGGTGCTTCGATCAAACTTTTTGTCCCTTGTGATTGTCTTGTGTCTTCTTGGGAAAATTCTAAGCGTTTGCAAGAAAATAAGGACTCTGACAATCTCAAAAATGATATGATTAAAAAGGCATTCCATGATGAGAAGCTAAGAAAAGTGACTTTTGAGTCAGTCAGTTCTCTTTCTGCTTCTCAATTAGACATTAAGTCTTATGCAGACAATTTTGTTGAATTTAAACAAAAAGGTGTTGGGAAACTCATTTTCGGTGACATAGGTTCAGGAAAATCTTTCGCTGCTATTTCTCTTGCTAATCGTTTAATTGATTGTGGCTTCTCTGTTAAATATTCCTCTCTTTCTCGTTTATATCGCTCATTTGATAGTTCTAATTTTAATTCTCTTCTTGATTATTTGAAATCTTTTGATCTTTTAATCATTGATGACTTTTTAGACGGTTCTGAAACTAATGGCTTTCTTTCGGCTGTCCATCAAATAATTAATTCTCGTGTTGAATCTTCGCTCCCAATCGTTATTGTTACTAATTTATTGATGTCTCATATGAAAAATCATACTAATATACCGTCCGCTCAAATATTTTCTAAACTTTTTAAAGTCTGTTTACCTACTAAATTTTCTAAATGAGGTATTTTATGGATAAAAATCAACTAAAAAAATTCCTTGATGATCTTAAAATTCAATTGCTTGATTACAAATATAGGACACCAGAAAATTTTAATAAGATAGGATTTGGCATTACTGATTCTTTCTCACCCGAACGTGAATTATCTTTTATTTCTGAATTGCAAGAACTTTTGGATTATGATTCTGAAAATGATTTTTCAGAACTTATTGAAAATTATAAAACACTTTTTAAATTGCACCCAAACCTTAAGCTAGAATACAAACGACTAAAGCAAATCCCTAAACTCCAAAAATCTATTATTGATGAATCTAATAAAATTAAAAATAAAATTGATTCTATTTGCTTCTCTTGTAGGAAACTTTCTGATATCTCTAATTCTATTAATTTTAAGTCTTGACTTTTTTTTTTAGTGTATATACAATGTATATATGGAGGTGATAATTATGCCAGTGTTGAATATAAGAATTTCAAAAAATGAAAAAGAACTAATCGAAAAAGTGGCAAAATTCGAAGGGAAATCTCTCACTGCGTATCTTAAAGACTTGATTTACGATGATTTAGAATATCTTGAAGATCTAGCGGCTATAAAAGAATATGAAAAAAACAAAGAAAAAGCTGAATTTATTCCTTTTGAGGAAATTGTAAAAGAAATATGAAGAAATATAGAGTTTTATTTGAGTCAAAGGCAAGAAGAGAACTCATGAAATTAGATAAATTCGATTTCAAAAGAATTAATAAGTGGATACAATATAATTTGGTTGGGTGTTCTAATCCATATGTGCATGGTAAACCATTAAGAGGTAATCTATCTAAACACTGGAGATATAGAATTGGTAATTACCGTTTGATTGCTCAAATAGATGACGAGAAAATTTTGATTTTGATAGTTCACGTCGGACACCGCAGAAATGTATATTAGGAGGTTAAAATTATGTCAGTGTTGAATATGGTTAAGTATATTTCAAAATGTTGGAGTGTCGTTACGGCAGTATCCACATATTTTGCTATTAATGGAGTTTCTAGTGTTAAAGGAATTGATTTTCATTCAAAAGCAGATGTCAATATGTTGATAGTAAGTGACAGCAAACCAACAACGGATAAATTTTTAAAATCTATGGTAAGTGATATAGATGGCCCAACTCAAGTATTAGATAATTACACAGAAGAAGTTGTACATACTATGCAGTCCAAGTGCAATTTTAGATTTATTATCTTTAATGTTGATCGTTTTATATCGGGCGAAATTAATAACATGTACAACCTTTTCCGTTTGTGTCTTGATACTAATGTGTTGCTATATGTTGCGGATGCAAACAGTGATATGAATAAATTTAAGTCATTCAATGATATCTTTTGTAACCAGGTAAAGTGTAGCGATGACCTTTTAAGTATATCACGCTCAAACGCCGCTAGGATTAATAGAGAAATGCATTTGATATTTGATGGAAACGAAAATGAAGTTATTGATGATGGATATTTGACTAGAATACCATACTTCTGTGGTAATATATGTAACGCATCTTGGTATGATTTGTGTGAGAATTCAAAATCTTTTAGCTCAACTAGACCTTTTGTAACTAATTTTTCAAAAGGTATTCATTTATCCAAGTTTCGTATACCGAATAAACTGAGGAAAAGTGTGCAGATTGATGGGGAAAAAATTGCAGAAATAGTGTTACAACGATTCGCAATTAGTACTATAACTGTTGGACTTGGTGTTGGATGTGCTGCGGTTGTGCGTGCGGTTAATGGTAAGGGATTGCCCGATTCTTGTGACATCGATTGTTTTTGTGATATCAAACCACAACAGCAGAATAAAAAAAATCAAAATATTAAAAAAGATAGTAACATCAAAAGAAAACAAAAAAAAATTAATAAAGGTTTATATAAGCGATACTCAAAAATCAATCAATTTAGTAAAAGAATTAATGCACTAGATACTGATTGAAAAGAATATAATAAAATCGTAGTCATTGCGGGCTCATTATGTTTTACTTATAATGTTTCCCACGTTTGCGGCGTGGGTGTTTCTTTTTTTGTTTTGATAATATATAATAGTGCGTAGCCTTTAACGGGCTTATCAAAAATTAATTTTTATTTTGATGTCCACGTTTGCGCCGTGGACGTTTTTTTTTTTGTTTTAATAATATATAATAGTGCGTAGCCTTTAATGGGCTGATCACAATTTATATTTTTTTATTATGATTCCCACGTTTGCCTCGTGGGTGTCTTATTAATTTTAAAATCTGGATAACTTTAAGTATTATATCCAAGATGTTTCTTATTAATTCGAACATGTTATCACCCCATTTCACCCTAAACTAAGGGGATTTGAAACAAAGTGATAAGCCCACTTGCAAGACTACGCAAAATCATTATACTATCTTGACTATCTTTTTCAAATTGGTATAATGAAAGCGTAGTCCGTGATACGGGCCTATTATTCAATAATAATTAAAATAATAACCGCGTCTTCAGCACGGTTGTTTTTTTTATATTCCAATAACTGAAAGATCAAAGAGATCAAGTCAATCAAAAGGATAATAAAATCTAACATTTTATCACCCCCAAACTCTAACGAAACACGTTAGGTGAAGAGCAATAAACCCGTACTTTTCGAACTACGCAAAATCATTATACAAACTTTTACATATTTTGCAAAAAGAAAAATGCATTTATAGCAGTATTTGCACCGTCACTGCATGCTGTTATTATCTGTTTCACATCTTTACTAACACAATCTCCAGCTACAAATACGCCAGGAGTTTTTGTGTCATAATCAAAGAATCCAATATCATCTTTCGGTATACCTGCTTCAAACCCTATCGACGGCTCTTGACCTATTTTTACATATATTCCTTGACATTCAATGGTGATTTCGTTTCCGATCTGTTGGCATATTATAGATTTTATATTTTTACCTTCTTGTGTTATCGCTTTAAGTGACGTTGTGTAATGAATAAAGACATTCGATAAATTATTCACTTCTTCAACTAAAATATTATTTGCTCTTGGATGTGGTCCACGAACTAATATATGTACTTTTTTACAAATATTCGAAAGATAAAGAGCACATGTAAATGCACTGTCACCTCCACCGATTATTGCCACATCTTGATCTTTTACCATAACACCATCACATAATTCACAATGCCATATCCCGTATATGTCTTCATCTTCAATTTTTAGTCTTTTTTCTTTTGAGCCTGTTGCGATAATTACAGATTTAGATTTGTATTCGTTTTTGTACCCATAAATGGCTTTTACTGGATTTTTAAAATCGGCTTTCGATATCCAATCATACTCGACATGCTTGTATAGTGGTATTTGTCGGATTATTTTGTCCGCTAATTCATATCCTGAAATTTCGTTATATCCTGGATAATTATTTATCTTAGAAATTAGATTTAATTTGCCACCTAGAATTTCCCTTTCTATTAAGCGAAATGATAAGCCAGCTCTAAATGCATATATCGCAGCAGTAAGACCAGCACATCCGCCGCCAATAATCACTAAATCATAAATCTTTTCAGTCACAATTTTGCCCCACACACATATATATAGCTTTTAGCTCTCTTGTATCTCTTTAATTGCAGAAATTAATCTCATGAATGTTTGGTCTCCTCGTTTAGCCTGTTGTGAAATTATACCATTTTGAAGATCAAGAAAGAAACGTAGAATATCTACATCTCCTCTTGCAATCCCTTTTAACATTACTGAAAGTGTCAAAGCAAAAATCATTGTTTGATTCTTATCTTCGTACCCAACTATCTTTACTTCTTTTGCTATGTTAGATATTTCATTTAAACTGTGGGGCACTTCTGCGTTCATTATATCTTCCGCTACTTCCGTTATTTGCAATCTCCTCTGTTTCTTGATAATTTCGACTTCTTCTGCTTTTTCACACATTTTTTTACCCATTTCTCCGCCCTCCGATTAAAAATTATTATTGCCGATAGAATTGCATAACCCGCAAGATCTAACAAACTATCATCTAGACCTTCGTATATTAGCGGCTTCCGATTCTTTTTGATAATATTCGCAATCCTTCGCATTTTGTGCCCCAATGTGATAGGGATTGTTATTAGCCCATAATCTTTTACGGTCTTTTCAAAACTATTGCCATAATCTTTGTTTTTTGCCGATAGTACTTTTGATAAATGATGGCATATACCTTCTATTTCCTCATCCCAATTAGTCATTTTTGCACTCCAAATAATTAAGTATTGTGTGTATGGCGTCATCTGCACCGTAGCATACTTTCGCCATATATCCGTTATTTCGTACATAATTAATAAATTCGTCTTGTGACTCTGTTGTCTTATTTTTGCCAACTTTCAATTCAATAAATAACCCATGATATTCAAAGTTTGGAATAGGTAAAAACATGTCGCACACTCCTGCTTTTACCCCTTGTAGCTTTAATCGTTTCGCCTCTCTTATATCCCTGTATCCGCCATTTGGAATTGCAAATAACCATTTTAGCTTATTATTATATTTGGCATAATTAAAAATCCTCATTTGTTCTTGGGCTTCACTTAATGTTTTTTTATTAATCATCAAGTCGCCCTCTGACTTGTATTTTTTGCGCTTTTTTAAAGCATCCATAGCATAGTGGAATGTATTTATGTTTATCAAGAAATATCTTTTCATTATTTGTACAAAGTCTAAAATTATATTGTGCTTTCTTGTCACATTTAGAGCACATACATGGTACTTCTCTTATGCTATCTGCCAATTCTATTATCTTTTTTGTGCCTTCAAACATTTCACCAGTAAAATCACTTATTAATCCAAAGCAAAACACCATAACGTTATTAAAACACGATAAATCCTTTAATGTGCCTACAGCTTCATCTGATAAAAACTGCGCCTCATCTATTATTATTGCAGAATTATCTTCAATGAATTGTAAATGGTTATCACCTAATAACTCGTTGCTCACATTAATTGATAATCCGTTTCTACTCTCAATTTTTACTTCGTATGGAATTGAAGATGGTAAATATACGTATGTCTTTTTATTCCTTTCTTTGAATTCATATGCTTTATTTATTGCCATAGAAGTTTTACCTGCTCCCATAGTTCCGTAATAAAAATAAAATTTTCCCATTTAGCCTCCAAAAAAAGTGTTGATTTTTTGACAATATATGATATAATATGCAAACATTGTATAAAAAGGTGTTTGATATGGTTACTTTGTGTGATATGAAAACCCAAAAAAAATTTCAATTCAAACTTAAATATAATTTTTTGTGTTACGTTATATCATTTCTAGATGATTCACCACATAAGAAATTTAAATATGCTCACTATCAAAATCTTATATACAAAGCCGCTTTAGGCGTAAGCGCATCTAAATTGAAAAAGAAACACGGTTTACATAAATCAATTGCTATTTATACATTCTTAGAAAACGAGGAATTAGAAAGATGTTCTATTATCTCAAACATAGTGTCTTTATTAATTTTGAATGGTAACAATTATGAATATATTAAAAGGGTGGTATTGTTATGAAATCTAAAAAAAGCGAATTGTTTTTAATCGAAAGGATACTTGTTCTAATCGGGCGCAAAAAAGAAGATTCAAGCAGTATATTCAGAATTTACGTCTTATTATGTCGGTGGTTCGATAAACACACTCATATACTAGATTCATTAAATACAACTAGGTTAAACTCGAATTTTAGGTTTGCTTGTATATTAGCCGCAGTTTCGGCTTACGAAAATTTACCAAACAATTTCTTTAAGGCTCTCGTACCAGAATCTGTTTTCAAAATCTGTAGTTTTATCTCTTCTTATATTGATCCTGAATCTATTGCTGCCTAAAAAGGTAGGTCATCATCTTCGGCTGAAGTTGTCGGTGTTGATTTCTGCTTGTCCGTTTTTGCACTGCAAAAAAATACTTCATTAGCTATTAGTTCTGTTTTTTTATCATTATCTTTTAACTGCCCATCTATCAATATCATTTCGCCTTTTTTAAAGTATTTACTTACAAATTCTGCTGTTTTATTGAATGCAGTTACATTAAAAAAAAATGTTTTCTTATTCCCTTCGCTATCTTTAAACTTGCTATTCCATGCGATTCTAAAATTAGTGTATGAGGTTTCTTTAGCACTCTGCAACTTTGGTTCAAAGACAATTCTACCCTGTATAATAAATCTATTAAGCATTAGACGCCTCTTGTAATATTTTATCAAATTTTGTCATTCTATCTTGCAATTTGTTTTTATATTTATTTTTGAGTGCAAATTCTTGTTTCATCTTTCTTATTGCTAATTGATCTTCTTTGCTATACTTCTTTATTTCCTGACTTGTCATTCTGCGTAAATCTACAATTCGTCTAAATGCTGTTTTGTCAAGATCATTGAATAATGGCAAAAACTCAAAAAAATGCATATTTGATTTGTTCAAATTTATTCCATATTTCATCATGAATGCACTGTATATTCGGTTTCTGTCTTCAAAAAATGAAAACAATAATTCACTTACTTCATTCTCTTTATTACATGGCACATCACCACAATTCAAAAACCAATTTAGTCCCTTTAGTGCTATTTCTGTTGGGGGGATTCCCTTACCATATAAAATTCTAAGACTAGTAAATATTCGTTCTTCTTCACCATATTCATTATCTTCGAATTCACCATCAATTAAACACTCAGATATTAATATCCCTGTTCTAAAATTATAGTTTATCAGATATCCTTCATATTCATAAGGTAAATCATCAATAATAATGTTCATGTCGACTTTCTGATTTTTCTAGTCAAATATTTTTTCCCAAACTTGTTATTTATATTTTCTTCTAGTTTTGTTTGATATGCATTTACGTATTTACTTACTATATCCATTATCTCTATATAAAAATCAATCAATGCTGACATCGTAGGCTTGTTTGTGCCAAATACTTTATATACTGTGTTTTCACCAAAAATTTTATCTATAGTTTGCGTTTGTTCATCACACACATTATTAAAGTCTTCCATACTTTTACTAGCCAAATCATCGCTTTTCAATATTTCATGAAATTGATTAATAGTACTTTGTATATTTAATAGCATCTCTCTGTCATTAACATTGAGATTTATACTATCTCCGTTGTCATTGACAGTGATTTTCTTTATGTTTCTTATATTAATTGAATCTTTTTTTTCTTCTGCCAATTTTACACCTCAACTTTTACGCCATCAAATATGCTCTGTACCCCTCTCGTATGTTTGTATACATTCGATATAGAACATTTTAATTGTGACGCGATTTCTTTCGCGGTATATCCATTAATAAAAGTTAATTCTAATATTTGTTTTACAGAACAAGGTGGAAGGTTTGAAATTGTTTGTTTTATTATATCTATCATTTTTGTTTTGTTTTGAATTTTAGTATCTATTTCTTGTATTTCATCTTTTATTTTTTCTCTTTTTTCAATGAACTTGATAATTTCATCATCATAGCTCAATTTCTTGCTATGTTCTTTTGGAATTTCTGAAAGATGATAAGTGTGGATAAGTGTGTTCTCTATCTCTTTATATTCTTGCTCCAGTTTTGTTTTTTTGATTATCAATCGCGATAAGCTGGAATTTAGTTTCTCACATGATATTAGACCGTTTGATCTATGCATTAATGTATTTTCCGTCATTTAACCACCAAAAAATAGCTATATATGCATATAATATTATATTGTTTATAAAAAGTCAACCCTTTTTGTGATTTAAAATACTTATTTTTGTACTTTTTTACTTAAATTTTAGATGTAAATACTTGTAATTTCCCATTAGTTGTTACAAAAACGTTTGAATTACTTGTGATAAAATTGCCTCTCCTATTTTCTAGAACTTTAAACTTTTTGGAGTTATTAGTAACCAAGTACTCATTATTATTAGTCTTAAAATAACCACTTGGATAATTGTACCATTTGTCATACATGAGCAATAATAAAGTTTCTATATCGTTTATTTTTGTATAGTAATTTAATGGTATATCAGGCACATTTGGAGCATTGACTAACTCAAATCTCGTTAATAAATTTTTGATTTGTAAAATTATCCTATTAGCGTCTTCTTCCCCGAAAATATCAAGCATTGTCCAGTTGGTTTTACTTGTTTCATCTCTAACGTTCAACAGCTCGTTAATATACGAGATATTGTTTTCAATCCTATTCATATCTGTAGCATTAAGAGCGCCTATCATACCATTTATCCATTCTTGCTGTTGCTCTATGTCTAAATTTTCATATCCTAATTCATCGTACATTTGTACTTTGTCAACATCTGCTCTAGTCCTATTATTAATTGGGGTTATCCATTCACTCATTTTTTCTCCTCTTTCATTAAAGTTGTAAACATTATATAATAATTATGCACGATGTCCAGGCGGTTAGTCACTCTCCTGCAAAGGAGGTGATAGATTATGAATATGGATCTATTAATGATATTTTTTATCCTCTTAATAATTTATATGATAATAAAAAAATAACTGCCAGTGATGTAAGTAATGGCAGTTAACTTAAAATCTTATTTCACAAGGACTAACCGCTTTAGCGGTGTCGTGCTTTTATTATACCTCTTTCATTAAAGTTGTCAAGTTTGTATAATAGCATTAGCACGACGTCCAGGCGGTTAGTCACTTCCCTTAAATAAGGAGGTGATAGCTTATGAATATAGACATGATATTAGTGCTTATACTATTTATTATTTTCTATAGGATAATAAAAAAATAACTGCCTCTGTGTCAGAGAGTGCAGTATAAATTTACTCTGATATACTAAGGACTAGCCGCTAATGCGGTGTCGTGCTTTTATTATATCTTTTTGCAAAAAAATGTCAATATCCTTCCACAAAGCTATTCCCTACTCTTATTCTCTCTTGTGATATTTTAATATTCAACATTCTAATCAGTTCAGACATGTCGCCACTCGCTTCAAGATTTATTGTAGTAGGTCCGTTATATCCCCCCTCGCTTAAAGCTTGTTTGAACGCTGATACCATGGTGCTTAGTGGCGCTTCGATGTTTGTTTGCCCTCTTGGCTGATCGTTAAGATATGCAAGGAACGGATCGCCACCATTTAATACACTTCCTTGCGCTAGACCAGGAATTTTCCCTTTCAAAGCTGGAATAGGTTTTTGTTTTATAAAATGGTAAGCTGATGTCATATTTAGACCATCTAAAATATCTTTAATCATATTCCAAATACCTTTAACCATTAGATATATAGCTTCTACAACGTCCAGCACTCCTTTCAACATTAATCTTAGTATCTTCAAACCACTCCATATTCCGAACCCAGCCATTTTTAATATTAGCGCTAAAACTTCAGATACATCTTTCAAAAAATCCGGATTATCTTGTAAAAATTTTTGAAAATCTTTGAATATGTCGTTCAGAGCATCTCCTAATTTTGGGAATACATCATCTTTCCAATTTTTGAACTCATCTGATAAAGGCTTAAGCTTTTCTTGGATTTTTTCAATACTTTTCCCGAATGGTGTAAGATTTCCATCAGCATCTTTCAAATATTTGTTCATATCTTTGAATGCTAAGACTAATCCTACTCCTAATCCAGCCGCTAACGCTAACCAACCTTGCGGGCCTATCATAGTGGTGCCTAAAGTTATAATTTTGCCTAATATATCTACAACTCGGTATACCGTGGCAGCTGTTGCAATCCCGATTATTGCGTCTTTTACTAAATTTAGTTTTAATTGTAAATCATCCAATTTTTTATTATCAGTATCTACCTTGAAATCAAGCGTAGGTAAGTCTAGATTATTTACTTGGCTTGTTATTTGCGATCCAATATCATCATTTACATTAAATTCTAATGGTGGATTTTCTATTTGATTTATAGCTCTTGCTATTTGAGTTTCTATATCTTCTTCATCAACATCAAGTTTTAAATCCCTATCTTGATCTGTATTGCTTAATTTTAGATCTTTGATATCTCCATTCTTCTTCTTTAATTCTTCAAGCCCAAACGGATCTTTCGCTAATCCATTTTTTTTGAATTTTAGTGTCTCTAATTTATCGAAACTCGCTAGCAACTTATTACTTTCTTTTGCTGCTTTCTTTGTTTCGTCCTTTATCTTCTTAACATGTTTCTTGGTCTTTTCAGGCTTTTTAATATCGAACATGTCTTTTTTAGGACTTGCTATTTTCATGAAGTTGCTAACTACTTTTTGTGCTTCTCCTATTTCTTTGACAGGCTTAATAATTTCTTTGCCAGCTAAAAAGTTAATAAATCTTATTAATTGATTAGATAACCACACCAGGCCTCGTCCTAATGCTCGTATCCATGGTAAAACCACTTGCCAAATAGGTGCAAACGCTCTTATAAGATTTGCTTTTACATACAATAGAGATATGGCTAATTGACTATCTCTCTTAATTAAATTGTAGAGTGTATCAGATAACCCTCTAAATCCACGACTTATTACGTTAAATACGAAGGCGTTTCTAAGTAAACGGAATATTCTTCGACTAAATTCATCTACGTGATTAGAAGCATTTGATGCACTTCTGGCTGCAGAAAAAAAAGCGTTTGATAGTGTGTTCGCAGCATTTTTTCCAGTGTTCGCTAGATCAGACGTTTTTTCTTTTAATTTCCCAATCTTATTAGTTGTTTCCGATACGTTATTACTGGATGGGCCGATTTCGAATAAAGCTTTATTAAAAGCCACTGTTGTTTTTCGTGCTTCTGTAAGGTTTCTATCATATCTTTGCGACACTGATGATAGTTGCGACATTAATTCGTTATATTCAGATAAATATTTTGTTTTTGGCACTTCATCACCAAGTTGAGAATAAGCATTTTTTAGTTTTGAAACACTTTTGCTTAATTCAACAATGTTTCTACTGTCTATGTTAAGTTTTATTTCTTGTCCCCACATTAGTCTTCTGAATTCTTCTATCTTGGATTTCTCTATATCTATATTTATTTTTGCAATTGGCATTTTCGCAATTTCACTTTTTAATAATTTTATTTCTTCTTTAGATGCAATAGTGGCTTTTGTTAATTCATTATACTTATTAATCTGCCCTTGTAAATTTTGTGCTAATTGATCTTTAATTTCAGTATTCAAAGGGTTATCAATTAACTTTTGATATTTTACCATCGTCTGTTCGAGTTTCTTCATTTCAGATTGGTCTACACCTATTCTTATTTTCTTTTGTGTATATTCATTAACAAGTTTATCTAATTTTTCTTTTGCATCTTTAGTATTAACATCCAACTCAAGTTCTAATTTGTCTTCTGGCATTTTTTTCTCCTATATCTTTCTAATTGCTTATTAATAAATTCCTCGGTGTTTTTTTGATAATACCTATGACATGCATTTTTTCTTTGCTCCATTACATGATTATATTTTTCTTTATCTAGCTCCTTGCAAAAATACATATATCCTTTTGTACCAGCCCATGAATAGTAGAGATGACTAGTATTCTTTTTATCAAAGAATCTAGAATATAAATCTTTGAAATTAAGGTCCTTTTCTTCTTCCATATAAACTCACATATATATTATATATCTATTATATATATTATTGATATATTTTAGATATTCATAGTACAAAAAAATGTCTCCTTACAAATTGCAAGGAGAAGTTCAAAATGAATATATGGCCCATAATATTATATGTAACACTTTGAAAAAACTTTGTCAAGATAATATAATGATTTCAGCACGACGTCCAAAGGCGGTTAGTCACTCTCCCAAAAGGAGGTGATGTTATGAATATAGATATGATATTAGTTCTAATACTATTTATTATTTTCTATAAAATCATAAAAAAGTAACTGCCGTGTGTTGAGAAGCAGTTACTAATTATTGCCGATCAATTTAAATGGACTAACCGCAATTGCGGTGTCGTGCTACAATTATACTCTTTTGCAAAAAAATGTCAACGGTCAAGCGGTGTAGAATGCGGTTCTTTAGCAACAAAATCACATGTTAACCCAGTTACCCTTCTATCCGTTCCATTAACATATTCTATTACATCTTTTACTTTTGATATATATCCTTTATATGTGTCCATTCCTTTATTCGTTGGAATAGTAATCATATGAAATTCTTTCGCTTCAGTAAGTTTATTAAATAATCTTGAATATTGTTCCATATCATAAAACGTTCCAAATGTGAGTTCATAATTAAAATACACGCCCAATATTTCACGTCTAAGATCACCACTAACTGTTCTTTTTGCGTATTTATCTAAAACATCAGCTGATCTTTTTATTTGCACTAGTCCTACTCCATATCCTTTTCCATCTATCATTATTGTATCTTTACCATTTATAAATTGTGGCATTATTCTCCTTGTACAAAGTTTTAGATTTTTGTAGAATATTCATGCGTGATTCGTATTGTGTGTTCACCGACTTTCGATTACCCGAAGTTTTCGGAGAAAGCCTGGTGATGAAATATGTTCGAGTTAATCAAAGATATCCTGGATATTATCTTAAAGATTTTCCAGATACTTAAATTAATAAGACGTCCACGAGATCAGCGTGGGCGTCGTAAAAAATAAATACTAAAATACGATGAACTCGCGAACGAGTCACGCTACTATTATATCCAATTGCAAAAAGTTGTCAAGTTAATATAATTGTTCTGGCAGGATGTCCATAGCGGTTAGTCACTCTCCTTAAAAAGGAGGTGATGTTATGAATATAGATCTACTAATGATATTTCTTATCCTCTTAATAGTTTATAAAATAACAAAAAAATAACCGCTACTGTGGATGAGTAGCGATTTTAATTTTTATCGTTCACTAGGACTATCCGCTTATGCGGTATCCTGCTTTTATTATACATGTTCACAAAAAGTTGTCAACTTTAATACCTTGCGTTAATTTTATAACTGAACAACTCCCAATGTGGCAAAACACTAGTATACTCATTGAATCTTTTAATAGTGAATACTAAGTCGGGGTAATCGTTTTTTAATGCTTCTAATGTTGTAAAATCATAACTTGTGAAATCACCAATGGCGAAGAAATCTTTATAAGTATTAAATGTGAAAAATCCAGATTTGTCTGAAAGGTTTTGATATTCTTGTGGGTAACAAAATTTCTTTCCATTCGATGTTGTTTTAATATCCGAAACCATTGAAAATCTTATAATCACAAGCATACTATCGAAATTTTCAGTATATCCTACTTCTTCATTTATTTCATACCATTTTTGGCACTCAACCTGATCGATCAATTCAGCTTTAAATTTTTGAGTTTGACTGTCATAATTAAATATTGTTATTTGTGAATCGTAAAGTGCCATTTTACCTCTCAAACGTTGTTAAAAGTTTTAGATTTTTGTAGAATAAAGTGGCAGGATGTCCCAGGCGGTTAGTCACTCTCCCAAAAGGAGGTGATATTATGGTTGATTTGATGATTCCCTTATTTCTAGTGTTGTTCATGATTTTGTTAATCATTTTATCCATAAAAAAATAGCCGCTACTTGTAGTGGAAGCAAGCGGTAATTTTTTTTTTCATTACAACGGACTAGCCGCTCACGCGGTATCCTGCTTTTATTATACAATAAAAATCTTAAATGTCAAGTCGGAATTGCTTGAATTTTCGAAGCATAATCAGACCATCCAGATGCTTCTTTATATGTGTCTACTGATTCTGATGGAACATAAATGACTAAATTTTGCGATGTTCCAGCAAATACACTACTACCTAAAGTTGGTGGTGAAATAGCTTGAATTGTTACACTTGTAAGACTATCACAACCAGCAAAACAAGTGTTGCCAATGCTAGTTACACCGTTTCCAATAATTACATTACTAAGTTTACTAGACAAAAAAACACTATTCCCAATAGTAATAACATTATTGGGAATATTTATACTAGTAAGTAAAGGACAATTGTTAAAAGTATAATCTCTAATTTCAGTAATTTGGTTTGATAAATTTATACTATTAATCCTGCTGGAACTAAAAGCGCTTTGACCTATGGTCGTTACACTATTCGGAATTGTTACATTAAAATTTTGTGGTGGTGGTTGTATCATATTACCAGCATTATAAAACGCACTACTCCCAATAAAAACCAGACCATTTGTTAATGATATATTTTGAAGTACATTACAACCATAGAATGCATAGTCTCTGATATACGAAACACTAGTTGGAATTTCAACACTCGTAAGATTAGAGCAAGTGTAAAACGCATAACTGCTAATTTCGTGAATCCCATTTAGCATATCCGCTGTAACTTCAGTTAAAGTATCGTCTACTATAGCCTTAAAAGCACTGTAATCTTTTTGAATTTTGTTTTGTAATATAACTTGTGACATAGAGTACCTCTTAATTAACTAAAATTCATGATGGTATAGCTTGAATTATTGAAGCATACGTAGACCAACCGCTTGCTGCTTTGTACGTTTCAACTGATTCTGACGGGACATATATGATTAGATTTGATGATGTATCATAAAAAACTTGACTACCTAAAACAGGTGGTGTGGTTGCCTGAACGGTCACACTTGTAAGCAAACTACAACCATAGAATGCACCAGCGCCGATTGTAGTTACACCACTCGGAATTGTTATGCTTGGTAAAGCACTACATCTATAAAACGCCTGTTCTTCAATTGAAGTTACTCCGCTTGGAATTGTTATGCTTGTCAAAGCGCTACATATGAAAAACAAATGGTTACTAATTTTTGTTAAACCACTCGAAAGTGTTATATTTTCAAGTGTTGAACAACGTCCAAACGCACTTTGCCCAATCGATGTTACACTGTTAGGAATTATTATGCTCGTAAGAGCCATACATTCACTAAAAGCGCTATCTCCAATTGACGTTACACTGTTAGGAATTATTATGCTCGTAAGAGCCATACATTCATTAAAAGTGCCATTCCCAATTGACGTTACACTATTTGGAATTGTTACGCTAGTAAGGGAAGTACAACCAGAAAATACCATGACACCAAGTGATGTTACACTATTTGGAATTGTTATACTTTCGAGTTTGACACAATGTTCAAAAGATCTTTCACCAAGTGATGTTAAACTATTTGGAAGTGTTATACTTTCAAGTTTTGTGCAATAGCTAAACGCAGAGTTACCAAGTGATATTACACCACTTGGTATTGTTATGCTTCTCATTTCATAACAACGGTAAAAAGCATACTCCCCAATTGACGTTACACTATTTGGGATTGTTATATTTGTAAGTGATTCACAATTGTAAAATGCAGAGTTACCAATCGATGTTACACCGCTTGGGATTGATATACTTTCAAGATTGGAACAAGAGGAAAATGCACTATTGCCAAGTGTATCCATCCCATCAAGCATATCCGCAGTAACTTGAGTTAACTGATTATTTAAACGTTTTTGGAACAAACTATAATCTTTTTGAATCTTATTTTGTAATATAACTTGTGACATACTTACCCTCTAATAACAGTAAGTGAAATATTCAAATCCACTGAAGGCTTAGAATCAAAACAAGTAGCGGTAATCGAGTCATTTGAATTAACCATTTTAGAGACATATGCCCAATTAGTCAGTTGATTTTGTGCCGTTGAAGTATCATCGCTCAAGATAATGTAAGCAAACGGAACATCATTACCTAAAATTCCAGATATACTTACTGTTTGAGTATAAGGTGCCGAACTTCCCGACCACCCCGATGCAAGTAATGTCGCATTATACGTTGAAACGCTAGCTTTTCCAGATAGTGCAGTTGTAATTGCGTCTTGAGACATAGTATCAGTTGTAGAAGAACCAGTTGTTTGTAACACATTAGGAATATTAAAACTCACTTTATTATTAGAATCAGGCGTAAGTTCAGTTCCGTTAACGCTAACCCCTTGAATGCCTGCTTGACCGTTTATAACAGTGCTAATAGTTTGATCGATAACTGAGCCTTTGTATGTTGATTGATAATCGGCCATTTTAATACCTCTTTTGTATTTAAATTTATAATTTTATATAATACATATAGCACGGCTTGTCGTGGGTTCATCGACTTTTGATTACCCTCCGTTTGAGGAGAAAGCCTGGTGATGAAATATGTTTGATTTAATCAAAGATATCCTGGACATTATCTTAAAGATTATCCAGATATTAAAATTAATAAGACGTCCACGAGTAAAGCGTGGGCGTCATAAAAGTCAATAGTTAATATGACGAACTCGCGAACGAGTCGTGCCATTATTATATCATTTTGCAAAAAGTTGTCAAGATTTTATCCTTCGTTTATTACCATAAACTTTTTATTGTCAGAATCTACAAACTGATTATATTTTGTCGGATCGTTTTCATCTTTAACAAGGAAGCCTTCGTATTCAGATTGTAGTTCAAGAAAAGCATATTTTAAAATAGCTTCTAATCTTGATTGTGGTACTAAATCTCTTAAAAATTCTCTGTCTGGTGTATAAGCACCATTTTTGAGAAACGGTTTCAACCAGTCTGGTATTTCCATATTTTACCTCTCACATATCATTTTTATATATATAGCATATACTGAATATATGTATTGCATATACTAAATATATATCGTAAAAAAGTTGTCAAGTTAATATAATTAGTTAAGCGTGACCTGGAAGTACGGGTTCATTTCTCCAAATCTGACTGTCTGTCAGACAAAGGAGGGGTGACTATGAGCTTAAAAACATTGATTAAGATATTGACTATCATTTTATTGATATTTCAAATTTTAAATCAATTAAAAAGCTACCGTGCTGGATTCACGGTAGTAATTATAAAAATATATACTATTAAATTATAATGAACCCGCCACCAGGTTGCGCTATTATTATATCAATTTACAAAAAGTTGTCAAGGTGTATATGCTAGTACTTTAAGCTTAATTTTACCATCTGGAATAGAATCAACCCCTGAAATAGTCTGTTTAAATGTTAAGTCATAATTGGAATTTGCCGTTGCACCATCAACTGACATTGTCCAAGCCCCACTACTTACTACAGCAGTATTAGCGGATATTCCAGTTGAAGGGGCAAACATAGCAGTTACTGTAGCGCCATCAGTACCAGCACCAACAATAACTAACTCATCATTATTATTCAATGGTGCTTCCATATCCACTGATATACTCACACCACCTATTGTTGTAACACTAGGATTACTAGGCAACAATTTTACTTTAAACATATGGGTAGTAACAGAATCAACGCCAGACGCAGTTTGCTTTAATGCAAAATTATATGTGTTATTAATAGTTAATCCAGTTACCGACATCGCCCATGAACCGTCTGCTTGAACTGTAGCAGTATTACCGCTAATAGTGCCAGCTGATTCTTCAAAAAGAGCAGTTACTGTAGCGCCAACAACACCACCATTACCCGTTATCACTAACTCTTGTGCTATTGTTGACATCACACTAGCACCAGGATAATAACCATTCATATCAACGCCACCTATAGTGCTAACATAAGGAACAATTGTAGGTGCAGCAGTCCATGTATAAGTCACGACACTACCAGTATTAGTAACAGTTACATATCCGACTTCTCCTGATCCTATACCGTTGATAGTCATTTGGTTTTTTAATACATCTTCACCAGATCCACCAATACTATTAAGATATACACTTGCATCTCGCCTCACACCGATAAACTGGTTTGAAGTGCCAAACATAGTCTCATCCTTATTAAACCTTATATATTCAGTCTGGGTTTGTGAGCCGGTCGGCATTGCCCTTAACATCAAGTTATAATATTCTTGAATTTTATTGTCCTTTTGATAGTTCATTTCTACTTCCATAGAAATATTGTATGCTTTCAAAAGCTTCGTTTTTGTCGTTTCGCACACGTATTGGACATCATCAGTATCTGGCTCAAAGTTTTCTGTTAAATCTGTAGTATTGCATATTAATGCCCAAACTCTATTTTCTTTAGAAAAAGGCATTGAAACATTTAATAAATGTCCTAAAGTCGCTCTTAATTCAGCTACTGCCATTAGTTTCCTCCTAAATTATATTGCAACATCCACAAACTGAATGATGCAAAATTTTTGATGTTAAATTATAGACTACACCATTTATAAGGCGTGGTCTTAAATAGTCCCTAAGTGTCTCAAGAATGAACTTGTTAAATGTCTTAGGATCAGAGAACATTTTGATTACTCCTTCGGAATATCCGTATCTCACTTCCGCTAACCCAGATTTTTCAGATAATACATTACTTGAATTGTTTCCTGAAGCTGTAGATACAATGTTGTCATAAATTTTATCATAATCATTGTATTTTTCTGCTAAATCACAGGCACATTTTTTTATAATTTCCACAAGTTCAGATGGATAATTATTAATTGTCGAATCAGTAACTCTAGTCATAGTTTCATCAGTAATTAAATTACATGCTTTAAAAGCTTGCTTCTGAAACTCTGTAGATGTTAATTTGCTGCCTAAATACACATCAGTATAAAATGAATAATCAACAAACATATAATTGCCTCAAGATGTAATATAAAATCCTGATCCGCCAATTTCCATATTAAACGGAACATTTTGTGAATCACTAGCACTGACTTCTTGTCTACCGTCATATTGCTCTAATACTAGAACGGAAGTACCAGGAATAGTATGCATAGTTATAGTTGGGTTACATATTGTGCCGTCTGAAAAATTAAATGCATTTATTACTATAGCACATTCTGCAGAAGAAGTAGACGTAAATGGGAGTTGACTGATCCTATAATACCCTACTCCTTTTGTATTCACAGTAATATTCATATAGAAATTTATATAACAGAGTTTATCTATTAAATAATAAGATCCAGTGGTTGTGCCCGTATATTCAGGATCTGTAGGGTTGGACGCTAGCCAACAAGACAATTTAGGCGTAAAAGAACCTGTAGTAAAAAATGAAGCCGTAGAAATATTAATTTTATTTGAAGAATCAGGAGTAATATCAACACCGTTTAACTTGACGCCTTGAATACCGCAAGAACCATTCAATACGTTTGTAACCGCGGTATCGATTTCTTGTCCAGAGTGTGACGATTGATAATCTTCCATAAACACTCCTTTTGTACAAAGTTTTAGATTTTTGTATAATAAAGTAGCACGGTGTCCAGGGCGGTTAGTCACTCTCCCAAAAGGGGGTGATGTTATGAATATAGATCTACTAATGATATTTCTTATCCTCTTAATAGTTTATAAGATAACAAAAAAATAACTGCCTAGAAGATTAAGGTAGGCAGAAATTTAAATCCTTAAATCCGGACTAGCCGCTTTTGCGGTGCCGTGCCACTATTGTATCACAACAAACTAAGTTGTCAATACTAGTCCAAAGTTACAGATACAGCAACATTAGAAGTAGTAACAGAGACCTGATCTTTTTTGTAAATTGTACCATTTGAATTGTATACAGTGTACAGATAGGTCTGATTTGGCTGTGAGACGAAAGTCGCTTCACCACTTGCATTTGTCTTAGCAGTCATGCCACCAAATTTAACTTTGATGTTTTCAACAGGTGCAGATGTACCATCAACAACAGTGAAAGTAACTGTGTAAGTTGAAGTTTGTGGATTGGCAGCAATAATAGCAAACGGGAATCTTGAACCAGTTTGATTCAATATATTGATTGGGTTTGGAATAGCAAATCCAATTCTCCATTTAGCACGCATAACCTGACTGTCTTCATCAAACATTGAGTGTAGCCCGTCAGACATATTCGTGGCTGCATCTGCTGAAATACGGACTGACATGTCTTCACGAACAGAGTACAAAGCTTGTTGGAAATCACCAACTATTAACAATGCTCTACTGTCATCCCATGCGCCGTTATCAAGATAATATTTGTCTAAAGCTTCAATGAACGGGAACCAAATTGGCTGTCCGATGCTGTCAACATTCATTCTAAATTTAGCTTTCATTCCAACACCAGCGACTAAAGCTGTTGGGTTGTATCCGCTCTGTTCAACTAAGCTTAATGCATTGTTGATATCATTATTTATATTAGTTGTTTGCTGTACTACAGCACCAGCTTGATAACATGCTGTAACTATATCAGATCTAAACCTACGAGGTTTATCAATTCCCATGAATACAGCCTGATCGAAAGCTTTACCATACACTTCTGAAAGTCTTGGCAAAATCTCTCCCCACATATCATACGCTGCATCTTCTCTTACGTTATCTGGGATTATAACACGAGCAGCATATTCTTCTGCATACATTTCAACCATTTCCCACGCCTGTGCAGTTAAAGGCTTAATAGCGTTGTCTGAATTAAGCCAACCACCTTGTGGAAGCATTGAAAGAGCGGGCATTAATAGCTCATCTCTTAACATATTTCTTGTTCTTCTAAATATACGAAGTGCGACAGAATATCTCAAAGCACCTTGTATAATTTCTCGTGATATTTCTGGGGGTATAAGTGCTTGTGCCGAAGTACGATTAATAAAATCTGCCATTTTAATCTCCTTTAAATACTAGAAATTTTCCCTCTAAAAAAGTCATTCATTTTTGAATGATTAGATTGTGTAACTGGTTTATTTTCAAAGGTAGGTGAAGTATTGAATTGGACCTTGGAACTGCTTCTCAAAAACTGCGGATGTTCTTTTTTATATTTTTTAAGCGCATCTTCAAATTTTTCATTTTCTTTTAAGTGTGTACCGACATCGTGAGTAACGAAATCAACAAATTGATCGTCAAATCCTTCCGAAAAGACATTTAACTTTCTTCCATTGTTCCTTTGATCTTCAAGCTCTTTCAAAACGTTACGGTGATTTTTAAGAGTTTCTTTTATCGAATCGAAAGAATCAGCGCCTAAATCTTTAAGTATTCGTTTCTCGGTGTTACGAATAATACGTTCCTCACGTGCTTTTCTGTAGTCGAATTTAGTATCTTCTTTTATTTGCTCAATGGTATTTTCATCATTGCTTGGCAATTCCTTTTCTTCAATAGTACCTTCCATTAAAACCTCCGCTGTTGATAGGTCAGCTCCTAAAATATATGCTGTTTAACGAGTGCATAACTCACAAACTGTTTTAACGAGATTATCCAGTTCCTCAATTGTAAAAAGATTGAAAGTTTTATATACTAAAAATGCAGGATGTCCATAGCGGTTAGTCACTTCCCTTAAAAAAGGAGGTGATGTTATGAATATAGACATGATAATAGTTCTAGTCCTTTTCATTGTCTTTTATAAAATAATAAAAAAATAACCGCTCCTGGGTTAGATAAGCGGTTATAAACTTTTCTTTCTCAAATCTTGGACTAACCGTTTTTGCGGTATCCTGCACCAATTATATCATAATTAATTTATTTGTCAACATCCGTTTTAAACCAAGCAAAAATCCCCCAAGTTGAAGTTGCAAGATTGACGGAATCAAGCACAACTCTAGCAAATTCATGATTTATCAAATCATAAATTAACCAAAAAATATTGCACATTGTCCAAATAATAAAACATGTGTTTATTTTTTTAACATTTAAAATAGAACCAATAACTGCCAATATAGAGAAAAACCAAGTTGCAAAAATAAAGTTCAAATTATTCTCCTATCATTTATCTTTTTTCTCAATGATCTTTTTGTATTCTTCTTCTGTAATAATCCCTTTTTCCTTTGCAATTTCCACCTGTTTTTCATTCCAAAGTCCGCGGTCAAAGTTCTTTTTAATCAATTCAAAATTCATATTGTTCTCTCCTTTACATATTCAAAATATTATTAAATTCTAAAGCAGCAGCGATTCTTTCTTCCGCCGATACTTCAGGCTCAGGCGGTGGCGCATTCCTAAGATTCTCAATTTGTCTAATGGATTCCTCATCACTCAAATTAGAATCAATACCCATTTGAGATTTAATTGCCGCTAAGTTTTGAATAGCAAACAGAACTTGCCCCGCTTCATCTGTCTCAACTATATGTGTGAATATTGAAACAGCGGGGAACTTTGCTTTTACAACTTCTGGAGTTGCTATATCCCCATTTGGGAACATATATGTTTTTGAGCCATCATATTTTTCAATTTTAATCATTTCAATTCTCCTTTAACTTATGTTAGCGTCTTGTATTTTGAGATATCCATTTAATGGTGCAGAAACAGATATCGTTTGGAAAGTATCTGAAGTCTGCTCATCTACCATATCATTTAGTTTGTATTTAGTACCGGGGAATAAATTTAAATCTAATGTGCGTGGGATTAAAAACCCGGCAACTGCCTTTAACGCACCATTGCCATATCCACCACCAAACAACGCATAATCCCCAACACTTGTTGCTGCTAAATTACTAGAAGTTGGGCTTATAGAACCAGTTCTCCGAGTAAAAGAAGGAGTATAAAAATCTATTATTCCTGATACTGTTGATGTACCATTTATAACACCACCACCAAATATTGCATAACCACCGATGCTTGTTGCTGCCAAGTAATAACGAGCCGCACTTAATTCAGCTGGTGTTGTTCTTGTAAGTGAAGCATCGTATACATCAACTGTAGTTGTTGCACCGGGGCCACCAGCAAACAACGCATAATTCCCAGCGTTTGCAGCCGCAAAATACCATCTGCCTTGACTTAAAGAAGTTGGTGTTGATCTTGTAAGTGAAGCATCGTATGCATCAACTGTAGTGTTTGAACTACTCGATGAACCACCGCCAAATAGCGCATAGTCATCAATACTTGTTGCTGCCAAGTAATAACGAGCTACACTCAATGCTGTGGGTGTTGTCCTTGTGAGGGTTGTATCATATGCATTGACTGAAGATAGTTGACCGGTGCCATCCCCCTCACCACCAGCAAACAACGCATAATTTCCTACACTTGTTGCTGCTAAATTACTAGAAGTTGGGCTTAAAGTTGCAGGATTTGATCTTGTCAAAGAAGAACTATAAGCATCTACTGTTCCTCGTGCACTTGAACTTTGTGGATTATATCCACCACCAAACAACGCATAATTTCCTACACTTGTTGCTGCCAAGTTACGTCTTGCATATGCAAACGATGACGGTGTTGATCTTGTAAGTGAAGTATTGTATGCATCTACTACAGATGAAACATTAGCTGAATCAATAGCGCCGCCACCAAATAACGCATAATCACCTACACTTGCTGCTGCTAAATTAAACCTATCTGTATACAAAGGAGATATACCACTAGTGCCTTCTATTCCGCTAGACACAACGTTATCAAAAGTTATCGTTGCTCCACCAGAAGCCCCACCTTTTCGAGTAATTATCGCTTGTGCCATTATCTCACCACCTTTAGCAGAATTGGAAGATCAACTTCTGGTTTCGATTCTAAACATGTAGCGGTTATAGAATTGGCGGAAGTTTCTATTTTAGAGACAAAAGCCCACGAAGCATTCTGCGATATTGCTGTGGAAGTAGTAGAGCTTAATACAACATCTACAATTGGAGTATCTGTTGCTAAAATTCCTTGGACACTTACTGTTTGAGTATATGGTGCAGTTGAAGACCAATTTGATAGCAATAATGAAGCATTATAGTCAGATACTGTTGGTATTGTAGGAGTATTAGATAGATCTGAATAAGAGCCTGAGGTAGCTACAGTTGCTAAACTAGTGGAAGATACAAACTTACTATCATTTGTAAGATCGCTAGTCTTAGTTGGAATAGTAGGCTTATTCGATAAATCAGCATAAGAGCCCGATGTTGCAACAGTAGCCAAATTAGAAGAAGATACAAAGTTACTATCGTTAGTGAGTTCACTAGTTTTAGTTGGTATTGTAGGTTTGTTTGATAAATCACTATACGATCCTGAAGTCGCAACAGATGCTAAGCTTGATGAATCAACTTTATTTGAAAGTGAAGTTGTAACTGCATTTTGAGACATAACATCAGTTGTAGATGAGCCAGTTGTTTGCAAAACAGCAGGGAGATTAAAACTTACTTTATTATTAGTATCTGGTGTAAGTTCGGAGCCATTAATGCTAACACCTTGAAGACCTGCTTTGCCAGCTAGCACAGCAGAAATAGTAGCGTCAACTATTTCACCAGTATATATAGAATGATATTCAGCCAATTTAATCACCTTCTTAATAATAAAAATATGAATTATACAAAAGACTGATTTTGTATAATTGTGGTTTTAAGGAGTGGTTCGTGTCGTAGACGCATCTTGCTCCCACTTGTCATTGCACCAATCGGTTTTTTATTGCGGATTAAAATTCTCTTGAATTTTAGTTCCCCATTTATTGTCGGCTTAAATAAATCAAATGAATTATCCGATCCGTTATTTGCTTCACCAACAAGCTCAAACTGTTCGGAATTATACTTTTTTAAGAATGTAATCGGCACTCCCATTACGCCATCATAATCTTGAGGTATATTTGCAACCTTAGAAACCTCAATTGCATCATAACTTTCATACTTCGGATATTTTTCAGGGATATATCTTTCAATTAAATGGAGTTGTTCTTGTTGTTTTGGAATAGAACAATTGGTATACCATACGACATTCCCAGATTTTTTTAAGGTTTTATCTTTTCGAATAAATTGTTCTATATGATTATATCCTAACCATAGTCTATTATTTTTAATTAAGGGAAAAATCCCTTTATATGTAATAGCATTAATATTACCAATAATAATAAATTTTTTATTATGTTCAACTAATTGGGCAACATACTCACGAAAAAGAGAAAAAGGCGGATTAGTAACAATAATATCCGATTGTTTAAGTAATTCGACACACTCCAGACTTCTAAAATCACCATTTTCAATCAAAGGGGTTTTTATACCAATATTGCAATCTGAATCATTGCCTCCAGCGTATTCCATCTTATACGAAGGGATTTCTTTAGAATAATGAGTAGTTATTAATTTTTTTAATTTTAGAAGGCCAAAATTCAGATGAAAGTATCTCCAAAAGTTTGAATATATAGGGTTGTCACAATTACAAAAAACTATTTTGTTCTTAAAATGACTTCTAAAATGTTTAAGTTCTTTTTCAATATCAGATAATTGAGTGTAAAATTCGTCATCTTTTGCCTTTTTAGCGTTAATTAGATTTTTATTTGCCATCATGAATCACCCCTTTTATTTAGAACAATTGAATTTACTTTTCTTGTCATTCAAATAAGCGAATATAAGAAAAGCAACCACACCGCTAATGTGGTTGTTATAATAATCTACTTAATAGTCTATAAGATCATAAAAAAATAACCGGTTGTTGTGATGAAACAAGCGAAAAATAATGTTTCATTTACTGGACTAGCCGCTTCTGCGGTGCCGTGCACCAATTATATCACAGCAATATAGATTGTCAACTAGTATCACTGCTAATTGAATTTTTATCGACTGGTTTATTTTTATCAACAATCATTCTTCTAGCTTGATCTAATGATTCATTATACCAAATTGATCTATACTCTGCTAAAGACATTGCGCCCATTTCAACATCTTTTCTGTCTTGTTCACGTTTAGTCGAATCAGATTCAATTACACTATCATCAAAGTCTACATAAATATCTCCATCGATATTTTCAGAGAAAATAGTTTTAGATATGTATTGAATACCTTTAACTAATTCCACGAAAGAATCATTTAGTAAAACTTCGTGTTTGTGGATAGTGTTATATAGTTCAGAATGCGAAGCCATAACTTCGGTTGCAGTTTTCATAATCTGACCGTCGTTTTCGAATTTGTAATAGCTTTTCCCAAAGCCTAATTTAAAGGACAATATCTCCAAATTGGTTTGTATAGCTGTTCTTAATTCATCAACACGCAATTCACCGTTGACTTCTTGTACATACTTGCCAGAAGCATAATTGGAATCTTGCATATTATTTTCCAGCAAATAGAATATAACATCATTCGGATCAAAAGCGTTTCGCAATTGGCCTGCCGAATTAACCTTTAAGGCATCAGAAGTCACAAATAAACGTTTCCTACCATAGTGTATTTCATTCACAAATGAATCGTACATTATGTCAAGCGATTTTATAACATCTAGTGAATTTATATATATAGGAATTCCAAAAGGGGAATTCATGTCTAAATTGTTTACAACATTCGGTCTAATTATAGTATACCAGGGAATATCAGAGCCTGTTTCTATAACTTCTGGCAAATTATCAATTTGTGAAGGTGTCATCTCACCATCAGGTGACACAAAAAAACGATAATTAAGTATCACATAATTACCATCTTCATTTTTTTTATGTACTTGAATATATCTTATTTTTTCGCCTCTTATGTCATACGAATCAGACATAAAAGCACATTCAGTTATAAAGTTGTTATCATATTCTAACGGGATAATATTATCAGCAGTAATAAATTGAATTCTGATTCCAAATTTCGAATCAGCTGACAATACAAAAGCACCAAATCCTAAAGCAAACGATTTTTCTATAGCTTGATTTGCTTTAAGATAAAAATGGTTTTTATCAAGAATTTCTCCTAATTTACGAGACGAGCTTTCATTAGAAATAGAAATTTTTGTTTTTTCGTTGCATAAAAGGTCCGCAAAATTTTCACATATTTGCTTTGGCATACCCATAGAATATCTATTTTTAAAAATCTTACGATCACCATTAAATATATAGTAACGGTGAAATGATTCAACTATCCCATAATACCAAGCAATGTAATTTTTTATTGTACCAGTATGATTAATAAAAGCATCTACATTGTAACCTATTGTTTGGAATAAATCTTTAATCTTCAAATTACCACCACAATAAATAATACTACATTTATATATTACCATAAATGAAATATTTTAAAATTGTTATTCCGAATAAACACTTGACTTTTTTTACATTTTATTATAAAATGTTGCCATGAATAAATAAAAAGAGGTATATTATGGAAGAACAATTTGTGCTGTATGTATTATTGGTATTAGCTTTTTTGCTTTGTATTGAACAGATAATAAGGTTAGTAAATAAAATTAAGGGGACACCTGATAAAAATTATCACATAGATGTAACAGTATATTATATGGACAAGGACAAGAAAAAATGAAAGATAATCTTTATAGTTTGGAAGCAGAAAAAAGTGTAATAGGGACAATAGTACTTGAGTCAAAATATATAAATAAAATTATAAGTATACTCCCAACACCATTTTATTTTTATGATCCGATCAATATGGCAATATACAGCTGTTGCTTAAACATGTTCGAAAATGGAGAAAAAATAGATTTTGTCACAGTATTAAACAAAATACCACAAAATCTTGAAGTAGATGCGAATATGTTAAAATGTTATTTATTAGATATTATCAAGATTGTGCCTTCAATGTCTAATGTGATTAACTATGCTAAAATAGTAAGTGAAAAGTTTAAATTAAGAGAATTATTCAGATTGTCCGAGAATATTCAAAACACTCTTGAAAAAAATCCAGATCTAGACAAAATATTTTATGATATAAATAGTGCTGTTGAAGAAATACAAAATGGTGTATCCACAAATCCAACGTACACTTTGGAAAATGCTATGGATAGCGCTTTTTCGAACGAAAAATCAGAGTTTATTCTCACAGGATTTAAAGATTTAGATTACGTATTAGGTGGTCTTAAAAGAAGCGATTTAATATTTATAGCAGCAAGACCTGGCATGGGCAAAACAAGCTTTGCTTTAAATATGGCTAAAAATATAGCAAGAAATTATAAAACACTTTTTTTCAGTCTAGAAATGAGTAAAGAACAGCTAAGTACAAGATTATTAGTAATGGAATCTGGTATAGAGTTGCATAAGGTACAAAATTGTTTTTTTACTAAACAAGACTGGGAAAAATTAAAAGTAGCACTAGAAAGAATGTCTTCATATCAATTGATAATAGATGACCAGAGTAGCATAAATGTTCAGGAAATTAAAGCTAAAGCAAAGAACTGCAAAGGGATAGATGCGATATTTATTGATTATTTACAATTAATTTCTCCTATTAAATCCAAAGAATCACGAGTACAGGAAATAACAGAAATTACAAGAAAATTAAAAATCATAGCCAAAGAATTAAATGTACCAGTAATATGTTTATCGCAACTTTCACGGTCATCAGAACAGAGACAAGAGCATAGACCTATATTATCAGATTTAAGGGACTCTGGTTCCATAGAACAAGACGCCGATGTTGTTATGATGTTGTATCGAGAGTTTTATTACAACAAAGATGAGAAAGTTGATCCAGAAGAAAGTGAATGTATAATAGCAAAAAACAGATACGGTGAATCTAAAACAGTAAAGCTAAAATGGGAGGGAGAATATACTAGATTTTCAGATTATCTAATTGCTTGACAAGATTTAGCAAACGGTTATAATAAAAGCACGGCACCGCAATTGCGGTTAGTCCAAAAGATTAGGGAATTGAATTCGCTACTCACTCACAGTAGCGGTTGTTTTTTTTTTATTTAGTGGATATAATGAAAGCGTAGTCCATTGCGGGCTAATCGTTATATCTAGTAATTTACTTATAACGACGTCCACGTTTGTGCCGTGGGCATCGTTTTTTAATAAAAGAATAAATTATAAATATTTTTATTATTATATCTAATATTTTTTCTATATTATCAAACAATTTTGTATCGCCTCCTTTCTGCTCAAATTAGCTGAAAGGGACGACTAGCCCGCGAACACAGACTACGCATGGATATTATACAATACTTGACAAGTTAGTACAAAAATTGCCACTTATTAATTAAGTGGCATTATGTGTATGATAGGAGGCTTATTTATTGCCTTTTAAAAAGGTATCATGTTGAAAAGTGTTTGTCAAATCGGTACAATATTAAGTATGATTACTAATCCAAAAGTGACGATTGATCTAATTAATAAAAACTTACAAAACCGAATTACATGGACTAGTTCTCCAAATCAGAGTTTTGGTGACTTGTCACTTTTGAATGTGCCTAACAAAATAAGTCCTGATTTTTCAACGTTCGAATTAAATGAAACAATACTAGATGATACTATTGGATATGAAATAAAAAATATTGCATTTATGTCAACATCGATAAGCTCTGACTCTTGTTCTTTTGGTACAGTTTGGGTGAAAGGTGAGTTTGATACAGAAGTTGATTTTTATGATGCAACTATTAATTTTGGAATAAACTACCCAAAATCGGTTCAGATATCATACGAAGATGATAATGGAGCGATAATAGAGTCAGATGAATTTGATAATATTGATGGTAGTATATTACATATCAGGAGAGCACAAACAGGAGTAAAAAGAATCGTATTAGAGTTTTTAGATTCATATGCACCATATCAGTACGCCCACCTACAGGAATTTATTATCGGTGATAATATAGTTTTTGATAAAGATACAATTACAGAATTACGATTGAACGAGACAACTAATTCTATTTCAAATTCTCTCGAAATCGACACTGCTTCTTTAGAAGTATATGGAAAGCCTGGAACTAATAATATATTTGATAGTTCTAATATCCAAAACTTTATCAAAAAAAATCAAAAAATGAGATTTGAAGTTGAAATTATAAAAGATAATGTTTCTCAAAATATATTTTTAGGTTATTATTATTGCAATAAGATAACATTATATGAAAATGGCAAAATACAAATAGATTGTTATACATTATTGGGAATAATGGATAAAATAACATATGGTGCGTCACCATTCTCTGAAAACAATACAACGGGAGCGGACTTTATTAATACTATTTTTACCGTGTTAGCAAATCGAATCGGTGGTACAGCGTCATCTTATTATGAAATCGACGCAACAGCTACATCTATAGTAAATCAAAATATTCCATACGGTTATATACCTGTTATGAGTTGTAGAGAAGCTTTACACAATATTTGTTTTGTGCTTGGATTGTGTGTGTTAGATAATAGAAATGAAAAAATACTGATAAAAAAAATAAGAAATTATTATATCAGCACAGTACAGATCATCCCTGATGATATTATAAGTAATGTCGAGTTTGAAAACATAGAAGAAGTTAATAGTTTAAAAGTAGACATGAACAAATTTGTTAAATCTGGTTCGGAAGAATTGGTTGCAACAATAAATGATAGTGATATGTTTGTATTTAATTCACCGATTGATGTAGATACTTTAGCATATAATCCCAATACTGGTTTTGTGCCAAAAAAATCAAGTACTGCGATTATCCTTGTATACAATGATCAACCTTTTGAAGTTCAAGTTTATGCTAAACAATACACTGTAAGCATAGATCAGAGCATTGAATTTAGAATTTTAGATCCTAATAATTATGGTAAACAATTAACACTCATGGATTCCAAACTAATAAGCGTTGAAAATGGTAAATTGATAGCACAAAGATGGCTTGATTATCAGCAATCACATTTATTAAAAATAAAAATGCAATATATTGCTACTACACAACAGACATCTGATATTGTAAAAATCATACTACCGAATAATAGAGAATTAGTCGGTGAATTAGTGTATCAAAGTTTAGATGTAGCGGGCGGTATGATAGCAAACGCTGAAATAATGTGCTCGAATCAATTGAGTTGACAAACTTTTTGCGATTGAATATGATAGAAGCACGGCACCGCAAAAGCGGCTAGTCCTAGTTAATAAGTGAGATTAATTGATAACCGTCACTTCTTCACAGTGCGGTTATTTTTTTATTATTATATAGAAAACAATAAACAGTATTAAAACTGATATCATGTCCATATTCATAACTATCACCTCCTTTTGGGAGAGTGACTAACCGCTTGGACGCCGTGCATAACTATTATACAAGGTTGACAAACTTTTTCAAATGATATATAATTAATATACTTTAGATATCTAAAGTATATATTTTAATTAGGAGGTGATAAAATGTCTAAAGTAATATGCCTTGCGAATCAAAAAGGCGGGTGTGGAAAAACTACTACAGCGATATGCTTAGCCCAAAAGCTAATCCGTATAGGTTTTAAAGTACTTTTTGTAGATACTGATTCACAATGTAATTCAACAAGATTTTATGATGCTAAGAGTGAAAATGTAGCAACAGTCATGGATATTCTGTGCAACGATGAAAACGCTATTGATTGTATTCAATCTAATAAATATGGAGATATAATACCGTCTGACGCAATGCTCAAAGATGTTGATATAAAAGTAAAGGATGATTCTAGGCGTTTTTTACATCTAAGGAATTCTATTGAATCTGTAAAAAGCAAATATGACTTCATAATAATAGACACACCGCCGCAGATATCACTTGTACTGCGAAACGTTTTGGTTGCTTGCGATTATGTTATTATGCCAGTGGACGAATCAGGGTGGTCGTTATATGGATTAATGGATTTAGTGGATGTTATAAATGAAATAAAGGAGTATCTAAATAAAGACTTGAAAATAGCGGGAATATTAATTGTTAGGTCAAAACGAAATACTCGAATTTCATCACGTATAAGAGAAGCAGTTAATGAGATATCACGAAAAATTGGGGTTACTTTCTTTGAAACAGATATAAGAGAATCGGTAGCATGTAAGGAAGCGTTGACAGAATTAATGATTCCGCTTGATGTTTATTCTGAAACATGTACTACAAACATTAATATCAATGAATTTACAAACGAATTATTGAAGGAGATAGATAATGTCAAAGCAAAAATATGAAAATAAAATGATAGATAGCGTAATAAACTATGAACCTAATAAAGGAATAAGTGAAGATAGGTTAATTGAACAGAAAAAAACTAAAAGATATCTATTAAATGTATACCCTAAAACATGGGAAAAGTTCACACTAATAAATAAAAATAAAGGTTTGAGCAATAATGCAGCCCTTAATTTACTTATACATAGGTACATTAAATGTGGTGGTGAGACTTTTTGAAAAATACATAAAATTTAGTATAACTATATAAGCACGACGTCCAAGGCGGTTAGTCACTCTCCTGTTAAAGGAGGTGATATTATGAGTGAAATACTTGCTTTAGTATTCCTTATATTATTTGTGGTATTGCTCATTATCATTGCCATAAAAAAATAGCCGCTTCTAGCAAAAGTTTCGGCTATATTTAGAAAAACTTTTCAGGACTAACCGCTAAAGCGGTGTCGTGCTATTATTATACATATTTGTAAAAACATGTCAAATAATCGGCAACCTTTTGTTTTCAAATTTAGTCTCATTCAATCTGGTATTTAAGTTTGTAATCTGTGGTGTATATGCATATTCTAAAGCATCTAATATATCAATATTGGTTGTTCCGTCATCGAGACGCATATCATCATGTTTGGGATCCCAAATTGCTGTTTTAAGTGCTTCAATCACATTTGCACAATTTTCAAATACTTTAAATCTGTTAGCGCCAATTAATCTATTTAGTATTTGAATTCTATCTATTATTCTTGTTTTCTTACAGTCAAATACTTTTGCATTTTCACAATTTTTGTTCAAATATATTTTTAATCCTTTTGTGATAATTTGCCCAAGTCCGCCCCAATCGGCGTATATACCACCAATTATTCCATATCTTTTGTGTACTCTATTGTAGAATTCACCTAGTTTAAAATACAAAAGTTCAGGATTATTGACACCATCGAATTGCACTTCATCAAGTACAACTAAATTTTTGAATTCATTTGTAAAAGCACACGCTACTGCGGCAGTTTTACTCTTGCTTGCACCATAGTCAACCCCAATATTAACTAAATCTATGTCGTTTATCCTTATTTTTGATGCTAAATATCTACTAGTATGATTAGCGAAATTATCATATATTATACCTTCTGCTTGTACCCAATTTCCTAGAATAAATCTTTCATAGAAAACACCTGTATATTCCTTCTTCATTTCTTCTCTAATAGATTTGTCTATTGTGTCGTTATCATCTAGGAGGAATTTCCAAGTTTTAAGGCTTATTTCTCCTTCACGTGAAATAAATTTCTTCATTAACCAATGTGTAGGGGCATCTGGATTTGTAGTGCCTAACAATAATGAACCTGGAAGTGATAATCGAGATAATAGCATAGAGAAAAAATCTTCTGTAAATAATGTTATTTCATCACAATATGTTGCCTGAAGCGTCATACCACGTATTTTGTGTTCTGCTCTGGTATCGTTTACACCTTCAAGAAATACTCTTCTACCAAATATTTTGGCTTCTTTTTTTATAGTAGAATATTCAAAAGATTCAGTTGGGCATATACCTTCTAATATTGATAAACAGTTCCTTTTTAATGATGTCAATGTTTTACCAACCATCAGATAATTGTTGTCTTGTGGCAATTGTGATAATAAAATTATCCAGGCTATGAGACTTACATAGGTTTTACCACTTCGCACTGAACCTTCTAGAATATTTATTCTTTTTGTATTTTTTTTTATGATATCATATATAAATTTTCGTTGTTTAGAAGTAAAATTATTAAACATTATTTTTGATGTAATTCTCTATCGTTGTTTTGCTTTACAAATTTTTCTATTACGTCTTCAACTATATCGTTTATTGATGACATTTTTTTTGTTGCATATTCTGATAATATTTTGTATTCTTCGCTTTTGATTTTTATTGTGATTGTTTCTTCAAATTGCATTTTAACCTTCACAAAACAATATAGTCGATAATGAATTTAATGTGGATGAAAATAATTCTATCCCATTTAGATCACGAGATAAAATTGTAACATCATTTTCAATTATAAAACGGTCTAATGAACCATTAGAAAACTGTACTGGTAAAAAATCATGTACTGATATGTCATTAATTTTATAATTTCCTACTAACCAATGAGTTAAAGATGATAAAAAGTCTATCGCATTTAATCTGTCTTCATTATTAATGCATGCGCACTGATATATTAGGTCAAATTTGTAATAAAACGTCCAATTTGCACAAATAGTTCGTTCAAATTTTGTGCTTATAGGCTTAAAAGACAGACTGGTCTTTCGACTGTTACTAGCGCCTATTTCAATCCCGCCATTATCTATTATTTCTTTAGGCATATTCGGAAAATTATTTATGACTTGTAGTGTATTATATATTATATTGCTTAAGTGTGAATTCATAATTTGCCTTTCTTCATTTTGTATTGTAATTCTGATTTCCATTTGTTGAGATTATCTTCAATGCTTTTTTTTATCCACTTTGAAGTTGCTTTGCTGTGAAAAGTCTTATTATATTTTAGATTTTTACTTGTTAAATGCTTAATTTCACCACGTTTTGCCCATGATGAACCATTTGCAGCTAACATTAACTTACCATACCATTGGAATTTGGAATAAGGCGCATTATAATATATTTTTCGTGAATCACTTGATATAGTAGCGCTTTTTTCTAATGTACCGGTTTGATAGGGAGTGTATGGGCTACTATCTCTAATTATCATATGAGCTAATTCTTGTCGAATTTTGTCACTTATTTTATCTATTTTTTTTAATGTTAGTGTTAATTTAGCCATATTTTTTTTATATAGTTGACAAAAATATATCTATATTCTATCATGTATAAAGTTGTCGTACAAGACATTATATCAGACTGATAAGATGCTTCACTAATTCCCTATTTATACAAATACATCATTGCATATCTTGTCTTTACTATTAACAACTTATGTCTGACGATAGCTAAATCACACCAATAGTCAGTTGGTGTGATTATTTTAGTAATAATGGAGAGCACCAATTTGCCAATGGTGCCTTGTTATTGTATTATATTGCTAAAAGTTGTCAAGAATTGTATAATATAACTGCGTAGTTCGAGATTGCGGGCTCATTTCTTCTCTATACCTTAGTTTGAGGTAGAAAAGAGGTGGTGAGATGTTTAATGGTATGAAGGACTTGTTAGATATTATAATCAAAATAATGATAATATTTTCTTTCATAAATAAACGCCCGCGTCGTAACCGTGGACGTAATAAAAGAAAGTAATTTTTCTTGAATAACGAGCCCGTGATGGACTACGCGTTCATTGTACCTATTTAAAAAAAGTTGTCAAGATTTTGTGTCTAAACACTTTCACTCCTAAAATTCAATGAATGCTGTTTATCAAAATAATTCTTTATTATCACTGGTATATGTCTTCTGTATAATAATTCAATAGCTTTTCTGTTCGTTAGTGTTTTCTCAAATGTACTAGGTAAAACTATACTAGATATTTGATTTAATTTATCTTTTATTACATAGTCTAGTATTTCAGTAACTATATAATCATGTCCACACCAATTTATTTTATATGGGATAATTATATCTTTCGTTTCACCAATTTTAAAATATATATCTCTTACTTTCGCTTTATTTGTAGTGGTATTTATAATAAAGCTAAAATGTCCGTCCCATACTTCAATATCTAACGCCTTGCATGTGAAAAAAGAAAATATGAAAGATAATATCAAACAAATTATTTTTTTATTCATAAATAGCCACCTTTATTGTGTTTTTCATTAGTCTTGATCCATTATACTACTTTGATTTTTTTTTGCAAAAATAGCACAATATGTGTCTTCGGAAGGTGGTGATTAACGAATGAATACAACTCTTGTAACTGCGATTTTCAAGCTTGGTATATTGCCGACAGCTCTTCTTTTTGGAATAGGTACGCCAGCCGCGTTTGTTGCTAAACACTACCAAGACAAAAATGATAGCGCGCATGTTTTATGCAATCAACTGATGATGTCATCTTGTAGTTTTAATGATATTAACGAGTTGACACAAAGATTCGATTACATGACAGACCAACGAGTGTGGAAGTTTGAGATTCAAAAAGCAGAAGCGTTGAGTTCGGTTATAAATATTTTTGAAAATTCAAAAATAATTTATGGTATTTCAAGAAAGATTATGCACTGTTGGGATTTTATACACTCTGGTCCTTGTGGTGATATAAAGAAGATTAAAGCCCATTTTATGCTTGGGGATTCACCGCTTAATTCTTTGCTAGAATTTGCCCAAAGATACATTAAATCTTATGGGTTTAGTTTTAAGTGCGATCGGGAATCTTTGGGTTCTCTAATATGCAAATGTAACGCCGCACGCAGTTATAAAAATGAAATTCTTAATCTTTGTGATAGAGATATAGAAACGGTTATTCAATCCTAT
>JAZRNX010000059.1:0-6260 GCA_045648365.1 Acutalibacteraceae bacterium | reverse complement strand
TAATTTCTAATTTTTGTTCCTTTGTCCATACTCGTCTTTTTTGTCCTTTTTTCATTTTTATACCTCCCGTTATATTTTAGCATAAGAAAAAGGTAGATACATGGTGGTTTTCCATGTGTCTACCTTTATTTTACTATTGCAATCATAAGATTCGGTGTTTTTGATTTTTAAACTCTCTTTGAAAGAATTTCTTTCTCGTATTTTTCTACTTCAGCGAAAAGTTCTTCATCCTGCGGTGCGCCTTCGATTTCGCAGTAATGCTCCCAGATATCGCCGAAGGGTAAGGTTTTAAATGCTTCACTCATTACCATAAGTTCGGTAAGACGGTTTTCATCCTGAAGCTTAGTAAGCATATCGTTGGGGGTAAGAAGGGCATTTAAAAGCGCCTTCTGCCAACTGCGGAAGCCAACCGACCAAGCAGAAATTCTATTTATACTTGCGTCAAAGTAGTCAAGAGCCATATAAACTCTATCGGTAGCGCCACAGCGTACGATTTCTTTTGCCATTTCTTTGGTTTCATCATCAAATAAAACTACATGGTCAGAATCCCAACGGATAGGTCTTGTAATATGTAATGCGATTTCAGGGAAGAAGCAAAGAAGAGCGGGAATCTTATCGGAAACTACTTCTGTAGGATGATAGTGACCGTTATCCATAAGGGGTAAGCAACCCTCGTGAGTAGCAGCAAAAGTGAGAGAGAACTCAGCAGAACCTGCAGTAAATGCCTCAACACCGATACCGAACACCTTAGATTCTACGCAGGGCTTAACCTTGCTTCTATCAAAGGGCTCTGCGAGAATTGCCTCGATGGATTCCTTATATCTCATTCTGGGACCCATACGGTCTGAAGGGATATCCTTATAACCGTCACCCGTCCAGATGTTCATAACGCAGGGGACACCTGTTTCATTAGCGAAATACTCGGAAATGCGAATACATGCCTTACCGTGCTCAATCCAGAATTTTCTTGTCTCCTCGTCGGGACTTGAAAGGGTTAGACCATCCTTACACTTTGGGTGAGAGAAGAATGTGGGGTTGAAATCAATACCCATATTATACTTTTTAGCAAGCTCTACCCACTTTTTGAAGTGCTTGGGTTCCAATGCATCTCTATCTGCAAAGCCATCTTCAAAAATGGCATAGCAAGCGTGAACATTAAGTTTTTTCTTGCCGGGGCAAAGGGACATAACCTTTTCCATATCGGCCATAAGTTCCTCGGGATTTCTCGCCTTTCCGGGATAGTTACCTGTAGTCTGGATACCACCGGTTAAAGGACCGTCGTGGTCAAAACCTGTAACATCATCGCCTTGCCAGCAATGAAGACTTACGGGAAGATTTTTAAGAGTTGCAAGGGCCTTTTCAACATCAACGCCCAAGGCCTCATAGCGTTTTTTTTGCTTCTAAGTAGGACATATCTTTACCTCCAAGATATTTTATAGAAGTATTATAATATAAATTATCTTTTCTTGCAACAAATAATTGCTTTTTTCTTAAAATTGGTTTATTATAATTATATCTTTATTGAGGTGATTTTTTTGCTAGATATTTTAAAAAGCGGAGCGGTTGTAAACTTCCTGCTTGTCATAGTGGGCGGTCTTTTAGGTTGCCTTTTTAAGAAGGGCATCCCTGAAAAAGCCAAAAATATACTTATTCAGAGTATGGCGCTCTGTGTTTTTTACATAGGTGTTACGGGAATTTTTGAGGATAATATAAATGTTCTTATCGTGATACTTTCCATGGGGCTTGGCGCTTTAATCGGCGAACTTTTAGACCTTGACCGCCTTGTAAACAAACTCGGCAAAAAATTAGAGGACAAGCTCAATAAAAACGGCGGAAATTCTAAAATTGCCGAAGGTTTTGTTACCGCAACCCTTCTTTTCTGCGTTGGCGCTATGGCGGTAGTGGGCTCTATTGATTCAGGAATTTCTGGGGATAATTCAACCCTCTATTCCAAATCCCTTATTGACTGTATTTCCGCTATTGTTTTTGCATCCACCCTTGGTATAGGCGTAGCCCTCTCCTGCTTCCCCGTTCTGATTATTGAGGGCAGTATTACCCTTTTGGCAGTACTCATTGAGCCAATTTTAACCGAGCGCATTATCGTGCATATATCGGTTATCGGCTCTCTGCTTATAATATCCCTTTCCCTTAATATGCTGGGACTTACCAAAATTAAGGTTATGAATCTTTTACCCGCAGTTTTTCTACCATTAGTATTTTGTTTCTTTATGTGAGGTTAAAAATGAAAAAGGAATTAACAAAAAGGCAAAAAGCCATAAGAAAAAGAAGAATATTTTTAAGCGTTTGCGCCCTTTGTCTTGCGGTTTGCATAGCGCTTTTAGCGTTTATTATCGGTACTATCAGCAAGGCGTTTAAAAATGATGATAATAAAAATAACGAAAGCGATATAGTAAGCTCTGAAACTCAAAAAGAGCCATATATTGTATCCTCCGCCACCGTTATAAATACGGGCGATATTTTAATACATAATCCCGTTCTGGCGGGGGCTTTGCAAAGTGACGGAAGCTATGATTTTTCGGGACTTTATACTCCCCTTAAAAAATATTTTGATAAGGCCGATTTGGTAGTCGCCAATTTGGAAGTTACCCTTGGCGGTACGCAGTCGGGCTCATATAAGGGCTATCCCGCTTTCAATATCCCCGATAGCATTATTGATACTGTAAAGAGCGAAGGCATTGATATGCTCCTCACCGCCAATAACCATAGTTACGATACGGGACTTTACGGATTTAAGCGTACAGTTCAGGTTTTAAAGGATAAGAAAATCGCCTATACGGGAACAAGAGAAACCACCGATGAGGCGAGATATCTTGTTAAAAATGTAAACGGCGTTAAAATCGGTATGATAAATTATACCTATGAAAATAATGCTCCCGAAGGCAGAAAATCCCTTAATGGCAATATTATCGCCACCGAGTGCAACGACCTTATAAACTCATTTAGTTATAATAAAATTGATAGTTTTTATATGGATGCGGAAAATATGATTAACTCTATGAAGGCAGACGGCGCCGAGGCAATCGTATTTTATATGCATTGGGGCGAGGAATATCAATTAAAAGAAAACACTTGGCAAAAATCCATCGCCCAAAAGCTTTGCAATTTAGGCGTTGATGTTATAGTTGGCGGTCACCCCCACGTAATTCAGCCCGTGGACCTTCTCTACGCCGAGGGCGGCGAACACACCACCGTTTGCCTATACTCTATGGGCAACTCCATTTCAAACCAACGGCTTTTAGAGCTTTCTAATCTATCCCCCAAGGGTCACACCGAGGACGGTCTTTTATTCAGCTTCACCTTTGATAAGTACAGCGACGGAACGGTTAATTTATCTGCCGTTGATATAGTTCCTTGTTGGGTTAGCAAGACAGGAAGCCGATACGATGCTAAATATCAACTTCACCCCCTCGAAAGCGAAAATTCGTATAAAGATTTAAATTTCTCTGATACTACCCTTTCGGGCTCATATTTAAGAACGAAAGAAACAGTAGCCGCGGGGCTTACCGAGTGTCAGGAATATTTAGGTTGCGAAGTGAGATTTAAATAAGAATAATCTAACCCCTATGAGCAGTTGCTCATAGGGGTTTTTCATAATTGACACTATTTCATAATTATTGTATAATAAACATAAGAAACGAGGTGAGTCCAGTGTTTTAATTACTTATAGTAAAAACCATTTTACCGTTAAATAGGATGGTGATTTAGATGTATTACCTTAAATTTTTACTGCTGTTTTTATGCTGTTGCATAATACTTTCGGCGTGTAAACAAGATGCTTTTTCTGTTGTTCCCGAAGAAGTATTATTAGAAGATAAATCTAATAATATGGGTTCAGTGGTTTTAGCCACTGAAAAGGACACCTATCCCGTCGATACTGAAAAAATTATGTACAGTATAACTAATTACAGCGATGATATATATTACTTTACAAACGAAACATTTTATTTTGAATACTATAAAAACAATGCGTGGGAAAAATATCCTTTTAGAAAGGGTGACGATGTATACTTTACCTACGAAGGTTGGTATCACGAACTTAAAACAAACGAAACATCTATGGTTTGTGGTGTCGTTTTAAGAAATTTTTTCGATACTCCTATGAAGAAAGGATATTACAGAATTGTCCGCGGAGATTTAGTTTCCGAGATTTTTTTAATGGAATAGAAAGGAGTATTTATGAAAAAGTTATTATCTATAGGTTTATCCATTGTTTTAACATTATCTTTCGGCTATACCGTTTCTGCGCAGCAAAGCGCTATGGTACCAAGTGTTGACGATGTTTATAATTCAACTTTGTATAGATATGATGTTTCCGAAAAACCGTTGCATCCTTCACTGTAAAAAGTTTCCTTGAAAGAAACAATTATAATTTTCAAAAAAGTAGCGAAGAATCATATCTACCCTACTATACACCCGAAGGTCTAACTGAGAACCATCTTCCCGCCATATCTCAAAGACATTTATTAGGAAGTTGGACTGCCATTAACCCCGCCACTAGTGCACCTTATCGTACAACTGTGTATATTCAATGCGAATTGAACGGCACCCTTTTACGCGGTACCGGATTTATGATAGGACCTTGTGCTGTAGCTACAGCTGCACATGTTATATTCGATATTGAGACAGATGAATTTGTTGAAAATGCTGTCGTATTCCCCGCACGAACTAATAACTCCACACCTTACGGTTCGGCAAATGCATCGGCTTATATGATTCCTACGGGCTATTCAGATAGCGGTAATAGCAATAATTATGATTGGGGAATCATTGAGTTAGAATCTAACATTGGAGACACAGTTGGCTATATGGGAATTGCAACCAAAACTTCATCATATAACGGAACATCAATTTCACTTACCGGTTATCCCGCTACAGTATCGGGAAATACCACACGTGTTATGTACCGTTCTGATGGCACTATTTCCAATTCTGCCACATATACACTTTCTAGCACTAATACAAATACTAGCGGCGGCATGAGTGGCGGTCCCGTGTATTATAATAAATCCGGTGCTGGCTATACAGCTATTGGTATAATAAGCGGTGGAAATAATAGCGGCACACAAAACAAATTCGCAAGAATAACACGTGAAGTTTTCGACTTATTCGGTACATATAGAGATATACGCGTGTAACTTCACTTGCCGCGTTTGTTATGTAAAAAACAGTAGCCGCAGGGCTTACCGAATGTCAGGAACATTTAGGTTGTAAAATAAGGTTTAAATAAGATAAACTCCCGATTGGAAATTCCAATCGGGACTTTTGTTATCTTAACTCTTTAATTGTTATGCGACGAATGTCAATTTCATCACCGAAGGTGCAGATAAAACCGTGTTGCCTATCTTCCAAGGGGAAGAAGCGTTTAATTTCTACATATTCACCATTTGTACCGTTGACAACAAGGTCAATATCAGAGCCATCAAGTTTAAATCTGATAGTATTTTGCGAAAGTTCACTTGCGCTACAAGACACCTCGAAAGTGAATAAAACGGGAGTGGTGCCGCCGTATTTTGCGTAGAACTTATCGCCGCTCTTTATATTTTCGTAAACGCAGGTTTCCTTCATATCGGTTTCGTTGACCTTGGGGAATTCGGGGATTTTTCCGCCGTTTTTAAGCACCTTGATAAAGGTATTGGATTTGAGGATAAAACCTAAGATATTTTTAGCGCATCTTTGAAGGTCGCCAACGGTTACATAACCGTCCTTTAGTCCTTCTCTTATATTATTGGATTTGGAAGCAGCGTCCATACAAACCATATAAATATCGTTTTGCGCTCTTACCATATCCTTAAGATTAGTGGTAGTGGCGTTTTCGGGAGTGCTTCCGCTTCTTGCCCACCAATCCGTCATAACAAGACCATTATATCCCCATTCGTTTCTGAGAATGGTGGTGGTAAGGTCGTAGTTAGAAGCGGACCAATAGTTATTTACGGGATTATAAGAAGTCATTATAGCCCCACATTCACTTTCCTTAACGGCAATTTGGAAGGGGCGAAGATAGATTTCACGAAGTGCTCTTTCGGAAATAACCGAATTAACAAAATGTCTTCTTGTTTCCTGATTATTGCCGCACATATGCTTAATTGTGGTACTGCAATTTGATTTAGAAAGACCTCTTGACATTGCGGCCGCCATTTTACCCGTCAGTAGCGGGTCTTCGGAGAAGTATTCAAAGTTTCGGCCGTTTAAAAGATTTCTATGGATATTTATAAGTCGGATCGTAGCCATGTCGTTCTGTG
>JAZRNX010000058.1:0-17257 GCA_045648365.1 Acutalibacteraceae bacterium | reverse complement strand
ACGGTGAAATTCCCATTATGGTATTTAATCCCCATCCATACGAGGTTGATGGAGAATTTGAGGTTGGTTTTATTCTCCAAAATCAGAACTGGAATGATAATGAAATCACTCTTGCTGAAGTTTACGATGAAAACGGGGAATTGGTACCTACACAAAATGAAAAAGCGGAATGCACCTTTAACCTCGACTGGCCTAAAAAGGTTACCTTCCGTGCCAAATTAGCGCCTTCATCTATGTCCCGTTTTGATTGCAGATTAAAGGTGTATAAAACTGATGAATTACCTGTAAATGATTATGCTAAAGGTGATGTATTTGCCGTAGAGAATAATCGTATGAAGGTACATATCAGCCGTAAAACAGGTCTAATTGAACTTTATGAGGTTGATGGAAAAGCCCTTATTAAGAATAGCGGTATTTTAGAGGTTTATAAGGATAATGAAGACCCTTGGGGTATGACCGTTCAAAAATTCACGGATTATGAAGATACTTTCCATCTTTTAAGTAAAAAAGAGGCTAATGAAATAGTAGGATATCCTGATGAAGATACTGAAAATGTAAGAATCATTGAAGATGGCGATGTAAGAACAATCATTCAAGCCTTCTTTGGATATAAGAAAAATTTTGCTATTGTAGAGTATACTATTCCTAAGAATGACGCTTATTTTGATGTTAACATCATTATGAATTCTAACGAGCCTAATAAGATGTTAAGATATCGCATTGATTCTGAGGTTAAAGGTAAGCCCTACGGCCAGACCGCATTTGGTAGTGAACCGCTTTATGATAACGAAGACGAGGCTGTATATCATAAGTGGTGTGGAATTAAGTCAGATGATAATCAACTTTATGTTGTGAATGACTGCGTTTACGGCGGAAGCTTTAATGAAAACACCATTAAACTTTCACTCCTCAGAACGCCTATTTATTCTGCTCATCCCATTATGGATAGACCGATTGCACCTCATGACAGATATTTAAAGCATATTGATATGGGCGAAAGAACATATTCATTCAGAATTACTAATGAAAAGTATATTGATAAAGCTGCTCAGATTTTCAATGAAAAGCCCCAGGTTATGTCCTTCTTCCCATCTGGCGAAGGAGAGAAAACAGGTAGCTTTGTCACCCTTGATAATAATAGAATTATCCTTTCTTCAGTAAGAAGTAAGGGTGAAGGTTATGAATTAACCTTATATAATACCGCCCAAACTGAAGAAAAAACCATTGTTGAATTACCTTATTTAAATAAGAAAATTGAACTCGCTTTCGGAAAAATGGAACTTAAATTTATTGAGGTATAATAAAAACTCCCGCAGTAAGCTGCGGGAGTTTTGTTTTTGCAATTTATAAAAGATAACTTGGCAAATCTCTTCTGTTTTCTTCTTGTTTGGTGGTCACCGTTCTTGTTCTTACACTTAAGAATTCTTTGGCGGAAACGCCCGTTATTCTTTTAAAAGCAGCAGAGAAGTATGCTTGATTAGCAAAACCGGTAAGTGCGGCAGTTTCGGTTACCGAGTGACCATCCCTTAAAAGTGATTTTGCATTATTGATTTTTAAAAGATTAAAATAATCGTGAACACCAAATTGAGAGTATTTAGCAAATAATCTTTTAATATTGGATAAACTGATGCCAAGATTTTTTGCCAATGCATCAACAGAAATTGATGTATGAATATTCTTTTTAAGAATTGTAACAGCCTCTTTAAACAGGGCGGTGCTATCGTTTTCTATAGGTAAAATACGCTCATCTGACATGGTGATATTAAGAAAAAGGAGTTCTAAAGTTTTTTGTACGCAAATATTTTGTAAATCAACACTTAAATCATATTCTAAAAGTTTTTCATATAAAAGAATATCATTGTCACTTAGTGGTATGCCTTTTGCAGAAAAAGAGAAGGGGTAATCAGTATCCAATGAAAATTCAAAAACAGAATAAGAATCTTCATCGCCTAAAATTTTATATATGGAATCAGCAGGAATAATAAATACATTATTGCAATTTAAGATAAATACCGCATCATCACATATAAGCGTGACATTATTTTTATTAGAAAAAACTATTTTCCATGTATCCGTACCCGATAAATTTTTTTTAATATCTTCAATAGAAAAATTATAACCCATATCACTCACCTCGAGACAAAAATATATAATCTAAGAAAAAATAAGCGCAAAATACAATTTAAGCTCATATTTATTATATATTATAACTTTTAAAAAGTAAAGAAAAAACCGATGGAATTCCATCGGTTTTAAATATTATTTTATAATTTTAACCTTGGCACCATTACCCAAACCAGCCGCATTAGCATCATCGGTATCAATATGCATTTCAAGGCGGAATGCTTTATTAACTCTTACCTGAACATCATAGAAGGTGGTGCGTCGTTCGCCATTGGCTTCTACAGTTACATAATCACCGTCTTTAAGACCGAATGCTTTGCCTTCATCATCGCTCATATGAATATGGCGGTTAGCAATAATGCAACCTTCTTTGAGAGAAACCACACCTTTAGGTCCGATAATGGTAATGGGTGCAGAACCTGCAATATCTCCTGATTCTCGAACGGGTGGCTTAACTTTAAGTGCAAAAGAGTCTGTACGGGAAATCTCAACTTGGGAAGCGGAACGAACAGGGCCTAAAACTCTTACATTTTCAATAGGACGGAGTGAAGGTCCTACTATGGTTAAAAGCTCCTTGCAAGCATATTGACCGGGTTGGGATAAGTCCTTAAAAGGAGTAAGCTCATAGCCTTTGCCGAAAAGTGTTTCAACATCAGATGCAGATAGGTGAATATGGCGGTTTGAAACACCAACGGGAACGGTATCCTCGTCATCTGAGTAATTGGCCATAATCTTGCTAACTATCTGGGCAACTAACTCGTCATCATATTTCATTATAGAGCTCTCCTTTACTTACAAAATTTAAGGGTGTCAAGAGCAATCATATACTCTTCGTTGGTAGGAATAACAAGGGTTTTAACCTTGGCGCTAGGCGCTGAAATATCAGCGGAAACACCAATTGAATTGGCATTTTTATCTTCGTCAATGGAGATGCCGAAGAAATCCATATTCTTGCATACAAGACTTCTCATATTTGCATCGTTTTCACCGATACCTGCAGTAAAAACAACCGCATCAATGCCGTTCATTTCAGCTATATAACTACCAATATATTTCTTTATGCTATTAGCAAGTATTTTAACTGCAAGACCCGCACGATAATTGCCTTCACCGGCAGCTTTTTCAACATATCTAAGGTCGTTAGAAACACCACTTATACCAAGAAGACCTGACTCTTTATTAAGTATTTTTTCAATTTCTTCTGCAGTAAGTTCTTTTTCCTTCATAATATAGGGAATAACCGTGGGGTCAATGGTACCGCTTCTTGTTCCCATAGGGATACCTTCTTGCGGTGTAAAGCCCATAGAGGTATCAATGGCAACACCGCTATCTACAGCAGTGATTGATGAGCCGTTTCCTAAATGACAAGTAACGATTTTAAGTTCATCAAGGGATTTGCCAAGCATTTTTGCAGCCTCAGCAGAAACATATCTATGGGATGTTCCGTGGAAACCGTATCTGCGAATTTTATTTTCAGTATAAAATTCATAGGGAATAGGGTAAATAATACGAAAATCTTCAATTTGAGAATAGAACGAGGTATCAAAAACGCCAACCTGGACAGTTTCCTTCATAAGACGCATACAAGCTTTAATTCCCTTAATTGCTGGAGGACCGTGTAGTGGGTTTATAGGAACGATGGTTTCGAGATATTTAACAACTTCCTCATCAATAAGGGTGGAGTGTTTGAGTTTTTCTCCGCCGTGGGCAATACGGTGTCCAACAGCATCAATTTCATCGATGCTTCCAATAACGCCGTAATCTTTACCTATAAGAAGTTCTAAAACCAAGGATAACGCCTCGTCGTGAGTAGGCATATCGATGTTGGCACGGTATGTGTCTTTGCCAGGGCGATTGTGCGTAATTACACTATCAGAACCAATGCGTTCACAGTTACCTTTGGCTAAAACAATTCCGTTATCCATATTATAAAGTTGATATTTTAGGGAAGAACTACCCGCATTTATAACGAGAATTTTCATACAAACACCTTTGGATTATAGAATTTTTTGCCAGAATTTTTCATCTGGACGGGGAATAACGGCACTATCAAGAAACATGCCGTATTCACCTGCGCCGACTTTGGCTTTTTCAATAGCGGCCTCAACGGCGGCAATTTCGCCGGTGAGGAGTAGATAGGATTTGCCGCACATACCTCTTGCTAAACGAAGTTCGATAAGGTCAACAAGTGAAGTTTTGGCGGCGGTATCTGCAGCAACAATAGCGGCAGCGGCGGAAAATGTTTCCAAAACGCCTAGCGCATTGGGGTTATTGATTTCAGTGGAGCCGTAAAGGGCGCTGAAAATTGAATCGTGGGGGTTGCCGAGGGTGAAACTATCAATAAGTTGTTCAGAATCGGCAACACAGGCGGCTTCAACTGCCGCTTTAACTGCGCTAAGCTCACCGCTTATAAGTGCCAAATACTTGCCAGGGCAAACAGTATCTGCCTGAATGAGTTCAACATCGGCAGTTTTAACCATACGGTCTGCGGCGCGCATACCGGAGGATACTGTTTTAAATTCAACCATACCTAATGCTTTATTCATTATTCAGTTCCTCCTTTTACTGAAATGGTAATGTATTGTTTATTTATGTCGGTTACAGTTCCATTAAATGGACAATGGATTGCCACGCTAAGCGCATTTTCTGCGGGGGCGGCTATCATCTGATTTACTGTAACCTCATCGCCTTTTTTAACTATGGGAACAGCGGGGGCACCTATGTGCTGAGAAATTGCAATCTTAAGTTTTTTACATTTGACTTCCTCTTCTACAACGGGTGCTGATTTGTTATACGGGTTAAGACCAAGGTGTGAACGAAGTCGCGATAGGGGAATCATACGATAGTTTCTATCGGGATGAACTTGGCTCATAATAGGGTCAACAGGTGGCTTAAGGCCGTTTTTGCGAAGACCGTTTTTAGCGGAAGTGAGCAAGGAACGGGGTGAAAGTCCCTGACCGCAGGAATATAATTCACAAAGTCCGCAGCTTGAACAGAAAAATGAATTTACATAAGGCATAACATCATGCGTTACATGGTTTGAAGCTGCATACATAAATGCGCTAGGGTCAACGGGGTGACCGAGAAGCTGTCTTGGGCAAAGGGAAGTACAGTAACTGCACTGGCAACAAGCCGACATTGCTCTTTTTAGGTCAATAGATGTCTTGCTAAGTCTTCTCTGAATAAGGGGTAAAGTTTTTGGTAAAACCAAAACTGCATTTGTGGTTTTGGTTACGGCATGGAGAGGTGAGCCCAAAGTTCCCATCATAGGACCGCCTAAAAGATAAGCGGGGTCTTCTATGGTAACACCGCCTGCCATATCGATAAGATTTTGTAAAGGCACACCGATAGGAGCATAAATCGTCATAGGATTTTTAACTTCACCGGTTACAGTAACATATTTGTGGGTTACAGGTGCGCCTTCTAAAGCGCGGTAAATATTATATACCGTTTCAACATTCAGAACCGTAACACCTACGGAAATAGGAATAGAGCCAGCGGGAACAACCCTTCCCGTAGCTTCATATGTAAGCACAACCTCATCACCTGCGGGATAAACCTCAGGAAGTTTGCAAACCTTCATATTTGGAAAAGAGGTGAGTTCATGATTAACGGCCTCGAGAGTTCTTTTATAAGAACCTTTGATGCCGATATAAACATTATCTGCCTCTACTATTTTCGAAATTAAATCTAATGTGCTTAAAATTTCATAGGTAAACATTTTAAGCACTTGTCTGTGCAGTCGCAAAAGCGGCTCACATTCTGCGCAGTTGAGAATTATGGTATCGGCCTTTTTATCGAGCTTTGCATAGGTTGGAAAACCTGCGCCGCCTGCGCCGACGATACCGTTTTCTCTGAGTACGCTTTTAATCTGGTCTAAATTCATACTTGACTAACTCCGGTAAGTCCTGTGCCGCTATCAACAATACCAACGATGGCGGCATCAATAGGGGATGTAGCCATACCGCAACCAATACGGGCGGCAGAGCCGGTTGCCACTAAAACAATTTCGCCTATACCGGCGCCCACATTATCTACGGCAACGATTTTTTCTTGTGGGTTTCCAAGCTCGGCAATAGGTTCAACAACCATAAATTTACTGCCGATAAGATTTTCATTTTTTCTTGTAGCTACAATGCTTCCGATAACTTTTCCGACAATCATTGTTTTCACCTATTCCTTAAAAATTACGGTATATCAACAATCAGGGGGCGTTAAGCCCCCTTGTTGATATCAATTTTTACTTTAAAGAGGGAAGAATCTTTTCAACATCTTCGTGGGGACGGGGAATTACGTGAGTAGCTATAAGCTCACCTAAGCGTGAAGCAGAATTAGAGCCAGCCTCAACAGCGGACTTAACTGCGCCAACATCACCGCGTACCATAACAGATACAAGACCTGAGCCGATTTTCTCAGTACCGATAAGCTGAACATTAGCAGCTTTTACCATAGCATCGGCAGCTTCAATAGCAGCTACCAAACCTCTTGTTTCTACCATACCTAAAGCTTCAAGTGACATTTTTATATCCTCCTTAATAAGATAAACAAAATTATTTAAAAGAGGGGATAGCCCCCGCTTTTTTAAAAACTAAAATCGAATATTATTTTCAAATATTCTTCTGCCGTATTCTGCAAGGAATGTATCCTGTTCCTCACTACCGCCGCTTACGCCCAAACCGCCGATAATTTTACCAGAAGAACTGTAAAGCGGTTCGCCGCCACCAAAAATTACAATTTTACCGTTATTGGTGAATTGGATTCCGTAAAGAGAACCGCCTGGCTGAGCTAATGGCTTAAGAGTAGAGGTGGACATTTTGAGGGAAACCACAGTGAACGCTTTCTGCACGGCTACATCGTAACTTGCGATATAAGCATCATCCATACATTCAACTAAAACAGGATTTGCGGTACTGTTAGAAACAGCAACAACCGCATTAACTCCCATTTCTTTGGCTTTTTTCTGGATTTCCTCGCTTAATGCTTTAGCTTGCTTTAAGGTTATATTCTGTGCTTCCGCCTTAACCTCGCGAACAACATTTTCAATAAGATTACGCAAAACATGTTCATCCATGCTGCTCACCTTGTTATTTGCCCATCTGTTCAAGAACGCGACGGGTGATTTCAGAAACTAAATCGCTATTAGCGGAATCATGACCACAAGAGCAATTGCCGCCGCAACCGTGGCAGCTGGGTTTGCCCTCTTTAACATTGGGACAAAGGTCTGCAGGATGCTTACCCTTCATACCGAACTGACGGCGAATTTCATAAAGGCGCTCAACCTGTGATTTAGAAAGTTCCTTAGGTCCGCCAAGCTGATTTGATATGTAGAGAAGGCGAGCATAGAACTCAACAGATTCCATCTTGTGATAAGCATTAAGTAAGCTATCAGAGAAGGAAAGCGCACCGTGGTTCTCAAGAAGTACAGCGTCAAATGACTGCAAATACTTAGAAACTGCATCGGGGATTTCTTCGGTAGAGGGTGTACCATACTCAGCGATGGGAACGCAACCGAGAGCGATTACGGCCTCAGGCATAATGGGCTGAGTAAGGGGAATACCGGCAATAGCAAAGCCGGTAGCATATAAGGGGTGAGCGTGAACTACCGCATTAACATCGGGACGCTCCTTATATACACGCATATGCATTTTGATTTCGGAAGAGGGTTTGAAACCGGGGTTAGCCTGAATAACATTACCGTTGCGGTCAACCTTACAAATGAATTCGGGAGTCATAAAGCCCTTGCTTACACCTGTGGGGGTGCAGAGAAATTCATTATCGTTAAGCTTAACAGAGATATTACCGTCGTTAGAGGCAACCATACCCTTGTCATAAATACGCTTTCCGATTTCACAAATTTGTTTTTTAATTTCAAATTCGTTAGCCATTTTTGGTTCTCCTTTGGATAGATTTTTGGTTTTTTCTGTGTTTTTGCCTTGTTTTGTTAAGAATATTCACTAAAAAAGCAAAGATTTTTGTTTTTTGTAAAAAAAGACCGACTTTGGTGGAAAAGTCGGTCCAAGTATTTTATCTCTTATCAATAGAAATATATTCGTTAGGTTCTTTGACATTTACATAGGCAGGTCGAATGATTTTACCAGCGCACTGAATTTCTTCAATTCTGTGTGCACTCCAACCGGCTATACGGGATATGGCGAAGATGGGAGTATAAAGTTCATAGGGTAGACGGAGCATTCTGTAAACCAGTCCCGAATAAAAATCCACATTAGCGCTTACACCTTTATATATCTTTCGCTTTTCGGCGATGATTTGAGGTGCGATTCGTGCTACGGTTTCGTATAGTTTATATTCATCTTCATATCCGTTTTCGATAGAAAGGTCACGAGCGCATTTCATAAGAATATCTGCTCTTGGGTCGGACTTTGAGTAAACGGCATGTCCCATTCCGTAAATAAGACCTGCATTGTCAAAGGCATTTTTATCCAAAAGGCGTTCAAGATAATCTCTTATGGCGTTTTCGTCTTTTATATTGATGTTTGCAATCATATCATCAAACATTTTTACAACCTTAATATTAGCCCCGCCGTGACGGGGACCTTTGAGGGAACCGAGGGCTGCAGCAACTGAGGAATAGGTATCGGTACCAGATGAGGTAACTACATGGGTGGTGAATGTGGAGTTATTACCACCTCCGTGCTCTGCGTGAAGCACTAATGCGAGGTCAAGCATACGGGCTTCTAAAGAAGAATATTTGCTATCCTCACGAAGTAGATGCAGAATGTTTTCCGCAGTGGAGAGCTCGGGGTCGGGCATATGAATAAATAAACTTTTTCCGTTGTGATAGTGCTGATAGGATTGATAGCCGTAAACCGAAAGCATAGGAAACACGGAAATTAAGAAAAGGCTCTGTCTTAAAACATTGGGGATAGAAATATCATCTGCATTATCATCATAAGCATAAAGAGCCAGAACGCTACGGGAAAGAATATTCATTAAATCTTTACCGGGTGCTTTCAAAATCATATCTCTTACAAAAGAGGTAGGCAAACTTCTGAAATCGGCAAGGGTAGCTTTAAATTCTTTTAACTGTTTTTCGGTGGGAAGCTCTGAAAAAAGTAAAAGATAAATTGTTTCCTCAAAGCCAAAGCGTTTATCACTCATAAACCCGTTAACCAAATCTTTTATATTGTACCCGCGGTAACAGAGTACTCCGTCGCAGGGTTCTTCCGTACCATCGGGTAGAATTTTCTTCGATGTGATGGAGGAAATTTCGGTAAGGCCCGTAACAACGCCTTTACCGTCCAAATCGCGAAGCCCTCTTTTAACCGAATGTTCGCTATACATTTCGGGTTTTATATGATTGTTCTGACATGAAAGGTCTGCCAGTTTTTGAACATATTCTGTAATTGTGCTGTAGGAATTATTCATCATTAACCTCATTCGAACGATTTTTTTTGATAGACTATATCAATATTATTGAATATTTTACCATACAATCGCTTATTAGTCAAATTACAGAATTGTATCATTTTGTAAACTTTTTTTGAACTCTATTGTGTTGACACAGGGAAAATAAAGGTGTAAAATGATTATATAAATTTACGGAGGTAACAGCGTTGATTAAAATTTCACCTTCTATACTCATATCCGATTTTTTAAATCTTGATGAGGATATTAAAAAGCTGGAAGCCGCAGGGGTAGATATGCTCCATCTTGATGTTATGGATGGTATATTTGTTCCTAATATATCCTTCGGCGTTCCTGTTATAGATTCAATAAAGAAGCATACTAATCTTCCGCTTGATATTCATCTTATGATAGACCGACCACATAGATACATAGAAGATTTTGCGAAATATGCAGACATTTTAGGTTTCCACTATGAAGCCGGTTCTGATAATGCAGCGCTACTCAAAAAAATTCGCGAACTTGGTTGCAAATCTTGTATAACCATTAAACCCTGCACCGCGGCAGAAAGCATTTTTGATTTACTTCCGCTTTGTGATATGGTCCTTGTTATGTCGGTTGAACCGGGATTTGGCGGACAGAAATTTATGCATTCTGCGCTGGATAAATTAACCTCCCTCAAAAATGAGTGTGAAAAAAGAGGGCTCAATATTGATTTAGAGGTTGACGGTGGAATAAACGGGGAAACAGGGCCCCTTGCTGTGAAGGCAGGAGCCAATGTTCTTGTCGCCGGAAATTACATATTTTCTGCAGAAAATATGGCAGAAAGAGTAAAAGAAATCAAGGCGTTGGAATCTTATTAAAAGCGGTATTTATCTTTCTTATAACATCATTGCCGCAAATTAATTCACCATATTCTTCAGTTAATGAAAATTCTGTACTGTCGATTTTTGCTACAGTGCAGAATTCTTTTATTATATAAAGAGGGGGACATTTTTTAAAACTTATAAGTAATTTATAACCATTCTTCCATCTGTAAAGTGAACTTTTTAATGTTCTTTTTAAATATACACAACAGTCGGAAAGGTCATCGAAATTCTTAAATGTGAGAACGAAATTATTTGCTTTTATAAGTTTGATTTTGGGAGAGATTTTTTTAGGAAACATTATAAAACCCCCGATGAATATACACGAATATTTTGGGAAACATAGGTTGTGTAGGTGGAAGGTATGCAGACAAAGTACAGAATATTTTTAAAAAGCGCCGCTTTGACTGCGGCGGCAGTAGCGTTAATTTTGCTTGGTTACTTTGGTGCGGAAATACTTATGTAGAGTTTTATAAAATTGCCTCCCGTCTGGGAGGCAATTTTTGTGATAATTAGTTGCCGCAACAGTGTTCGTCTTCATCTATTGAACGGGGAGGAAAAAAATCTTCCGTGGGGAATTTTAAATTTCTGAAAACATCACAGGGTTCTGCAGGGCTATCTCCGCAACAGTGTTTCTCTGGCATGCAAAAATCATAAGCGGGAATCAGCATTTGAACATTGCGAACAAGTTGAACAATTGTGAAAAGTCCAAGGGATGCATAAACGGTGGTGTTGTCATTTTCCAAAACCAAGGGTGAGCCTAAATATTCGCATATACCCTTTGGTATATAGCAAGATTTTTCATATCTGCCTGCGCATTTGCCAAGATGTGAGCCGAGTGCTACAGGCTCTACTGTCTGAACAACACATTTAGGCATATTGGTTGAGCCAACGGTTTCGGTGTCGCAAGAGCTGTTATCGGGAATGCTGGTGAAGGTTTTTACATTACCTTCAGAACCGAAAAGGATTGCTTTTTTGTTGTAGAACGAAATACCGCTTACATCGCAAGGACAAGTGTTAGGTGCCGTAAATACCTCAAAGTTTAATAGGAAGAAAAAGGTCATATCACAAGAATAATAACCTCTTTTGAAATTTACGGGTTCAACATCAACATAAACATTAAGTACCTCTGCTTTTTTAAGGCGAACACTGATTGCCTGATTGATATATGTCTGTGCTTCTTCGGTGAAGTAGCAGCGCATATCTTCAAGGCAGTCGCGGTCACAACAAGAATCATAAACTCTGCCTACATCTACACATACTGCTTCTCTGAATTCGCCACAATCGGCGGTAATGTTATCTGCCATATAATTGCCTCCTGTTATATTATTGAAGTATACACTTCAATACATAGTATGAAACTTTCAAAAAAAGGTTAAAAAATAATCTCTGCATTTTTAAATGCAGAGATTACTTAAATTTAAATTTTATTTGTGGTTTTTTTGAGAATGACAGTTAACGGGTAAATAAGCGTACCTACAAGAAGATTGCTGATTCCGTGGGTAATATCAAAGGGGATACCCGCTATAATCCAAGCGATTTTCCCTTTAAAATCAAGCCCAAAGATAAGTGCTTGGGCGGGCGCATATAAAACTCCAAATAAAAATCCGTGAAGTGCGCACACGCCAATATATAAAGGTATGGCAAATTTCTTTGGAAGATTTTTAGGAATTAACATTGAGAATGCCCACAGGACAGTCCATATATATAGGTATGGATACCACCATAAACCGAAACCGCCAAAAAGTCCATCCAAAAACACATAAATATAAATAGGGTAGAGGGCTTTGCTACGGAAAACGGCAGTATAAGTAACAATGAGTGTTCCCAAAAGATGAATATTAGGAAGAAATTCCATAACCTTTTTGGAAACAAACATTAAAACACCTAAAAGCGCAAAAAGAGCAATTTCTTTAAGTTTAAGCTTCATTATTTTGCAACCTTGAAGGTGTATTTATCCTGAGGGTTGATTTTGGTTGTATCAACGCCTGAATTTGAATATTGACCGTTCACTTCGAAGGACCAATATGTACCGTCGATATCATAATCGGCAGTTATTCCGTTAACCTTTTTAACGAAAAGACCGTACTCACTTTCTTCGCCTTCAATAAGTTTTGCATCAAGCAATGCTTCACCTACAAATTCCTTATCGGTGGAAACTAAAAACTTGGTTTCTTTGCCTTCGCCGTCAATTACGGTGAAATCAAATTCCGTACTACCTTCGCCAACTTTTGTTACGCTCTCATTTGAAGATTGAGGCGCACTGCTAAGGTTACCCTTGGGGGTTTCGTTACAAGCTGTAATACAAAGTGCCATAGCCGTAATAAGCACGCATAAAACAACTTTAAACGAAAAACTGATGAAAAAGTTTTTCTTTGTCATTTTAAACATCTCCTAATTTAATTCGCTCAAATCGGCACTCGCAATTTTGTTGAGCGTTTTAAAGTTCAGGTATTTCGGCTTAACACAGAATATCGGACCTTCTCAGGAAAAACCCAATGGCGTTTCATTCTTTACGGCAAAGAATATACCGAATTCCCTTTGTGTATCACGGCGACGGGCTCGCGCAGGAATTTCACCTGCTTCCCTGAAACACGCTAATTGTAGCACATTATAAAACGATTTTCAATGCAAATATGTATCATAAATTAGCAAAATATTAAACAAAATAGCCATCCTTGCGGATGGCTAAAATATTAAAGTACTTTACTTAAGAAATCGCGAAGTCGAGGGCTTTTAGGACTTGCGAAAATTTCTTCGGGTGTTCCTTCCTCCATAATTATACCTTCATCTATAAATAAAACTCGGTCGGCAACCTCTTTTGCAAATCCCATTTCGTGAGTTACTACGGCCATAGTCATACCGCTCGAAGCAAGTTCCTTCATAACATTAAGAACTTCGCCAACCATTTCGGGGTCAAGGGCGCTGGTGGGCTCATCAAATAGCATAACTTGTGGGTCCATACAAAGAGCGCGGACAATGGCAACACGCTGTTTTTGGCCGCCAGAAAGCTGAGATGGATAAGAAGTTGCTCTGTCGGCAAGACCAACCTTTTCAAGTAATTCCATTGCCTTCTTTTCTGCTTCGGCTTTGCTCATACCTAGTAGTTTCATTGGAGCAATAGTCATATTTTTAAGTATGGTCATATGAGGGAAAAGATTGAATTGTTGGAAAACCATTCCCATTTTTTGACGGTGGAGATTTATATTTGTTTTAGGGTTGGTAATATCTGTGCCCTCAAATATAATATTTCCGCCTGTGGGCTCTTCCAAAAGATTAAGACAACGCAGATAGGTAGATTTACCGGAGCCTGAAGGTCCGATAATTACAACCACTTCACCTTTGTTTATGGTATTGTTGATACCCTTAAGAACATCAACATTACCGAAACTTTTCTGAAGATTTTTTACTTCAATTAAAACATTATCAGTGTTCACTCTTGCGCAGCCTCCTTTCAAGAATTCCTACAAGCCAGGTGAGAATCATTACAACAATCAGATAAACAGCAGCAACTGTGAGCAAGGGAAGGAAATAAGAGTATGTCCTTCCTGCAATAGAGTTGCCCGCTTTGGTAAGGTCCATAACACCAACATAACCTGCAACAGATGTTTCTTTGAGGAGTGCAATAAATTCGTTGCAGAGGGTAGGGAGTACGGCCTTGAACATCTGGGGGATTACAATGTGTATCATTGTCTGAACATAGTTAAATCCGAGAGAGCGTCCCGCTTCAAACTGCCCATTATCAACGGCCATGATACCGCCGCGGAATATTTCCGCAACATAAGCGCCTGAATTTATACCGAAGGCAAAAATTGCAACAGGCACTCCGTCACGGGCAGAGACAAAAATAAGAAAATATGATATCATCAACTGAACAACAACAGGTGTTCCTCTGATAACAGTAAGATACACCTTACAAATAGCGTTTAATATTTTAAGAACGATATATCCGAAACCGCTTTTTGCTCTGCTTTTATCATAGGAAGAGCGTATGGCGGCTACGACGATACCGATAACGATACCTATAAGCAATGCGCCTGCTGTAATCTTTAGTGTGTTTACAATACCCGTAAGCATTTGTTTATATCGGTCACCCTGAACAAAAACAAAATCTACTTCATGGGTAAAGGAATTCCATAAAGAAACTATGTAATTTAAAATCTGTTTTATGATAAGTCACACCCTTCTAAAATGCATAAATAAGGGCGGTCATAAACCGCCCTTATTTTTAAATATAAGGAAATTACTTTTCGTCGGTGTTTATATATTTATCAACGATTTTCTGAACAGAGCCATCAGCGATAAGTTCTTTAAGAGCATCGTTAACCTTCTTCTGAAGTTCGGTGTTTTCCTTGGCAAAGCAGATAGCGTAATCTTCATTTGCATATTCAGTGTCAAGAATAGCAAGACCTTCATTTGCTTTTACATATGCCTTTGCGGGCTCGTTATCGATGATAACGCAGTCAACTTTTCCTGCTTTAAGAGCTTCAACAGCCAAAGCACCGTTAGCATACTTGGTTACATTTTCTTCGCCGTAGCCACCGTTCTCAACAGTGTCAGAAGCGTAGATATCACCGGTAGTACCCTGCTGAACGCCAACCTTCTTGCCTTCAACATCATCAAGGGATTTGATTTTGCCATCAGCCTTAACGATAACTACCTGAACGCCTTTTGCATATGTATCAGAGAAAGCAACCTTCTCAAGACGCTCGTCGGTAACAGTCATACCGGCCATGCCCATATCATACTTGCCTTCCTGAACGCCGGGGATAATAGAATCAAAATCAACATCGGCAATTTCAAGTTCCATACCAATCTTCTCAGCAATAGCAGCAGCGATTTCTGCGTCGATACCAACAATATTGTCACCTTCATGATATTCATAGGGAGGGAATTCAGCGTTGGTGGCCATAACTAGCTTGTTGTCATCAGCGTCGGTGTTCTTAGCGCCGCATCCTGCAAAGCAGCAGAGCATAGTAACTGCTAAAAGTAATGCAATAATCTTTTTCATAAAAATTTCCTCATTTCTGCGTTCTTTGAACGCTCATTTTAAGTTTATGAATGGATTATAACACCCTTATTTGCATTTGTCAATAGAAAAATGCATAAATATTCAAATAATTTTTAAATTTATGAATTTTATTGCATAAAATCAGTAGAAATTTTCGATTTTTATGGATTGCATACTATGAATTCTTTCGAAAATAACGCTTATTTCTGCACATGCTGCCTCGAACTGCACATCTTCCTCTTTTTTTGCATAAATCGGCAAGGAACTCATAAGTTCAGTTATACTATCTAAAAGTTTGTGGTCTACAAAGAAGGCCATTATAGGTTCTTTTTTTTCGAAATCTGTTTTTAGTTTTTCGGTTTGCCTCTGGGCCTTGTCCCAATTTTCCTCTTGGCTTAAGGAGGCGCAAAAACGCAATTCCTCCCTTGATTTTTCGCAATATTGACAAATCAAAATACTGCCTACGAGGCAAATTATACTTATAAACATTAGTATAACAAGGGCATATATTAATCTTTTCATATAATCACGCCTTTTTTATGATATTTTCATTTCCGCCTTTATCCATCATCATTAAGAATATATCCTTGGGTTTAACCTTGTGTTTTTGCAGAGACTTTTCCAATCTTTTTCGGCTTATATTTAAGAACTCGAGGGATTGGGGAATAATCTTTCCGTCGCTTATAACGGGTAGAGGCATGGAGCTTTCGCTTTTTTTGATATTCATATCTTGGGCAGTTAATGGCCTGTTCCCGCTTTTAAGCATTACACTTAAACTGCCGTTTACTTCAAGTACAGCAAATAAAACCGAGGATATATCAAAAACTTCTTGAGACCTTAAAAGTTCTACGAGGTCAAACACCGTCATTCTCACACTTTTCATGGCTTTTTGGTCAATGATGCCATCCTTTATAATAATTACTGATTTGCCGTTAACAATTTTTCTTATAAAATTGCTTTTCATAGAAAGCACGGAAATAAAAATTTCAATAATAACTAAAGAAAATATTGCTATAACACCTATAAAAACAGGCTGGTCCATATCCTGAAGAGGTATGGCTGCAATTTCGGATATAAGCAAGGTAACTACAAGTTCGTTAGGTTGCATATCTCCAATCTGCCTTTTACCCATAAGGCGTATACCGAAGGTAACAATTATATAAAGAATAAATGTCCGTATAATAACAGAAATCAAATCAATCACCAATATGTATTGTTTGCAATTTTTCTTGCAATATTATTATATATTTGATATAATACAGAAAGAAATACATTAAATAAGCGAGGAACAGATTTTGAGTAATAAAAGAACTGGGATTAAAGGTTTAAGCTACGATATAAAACGGTTTACGCCTCTCCTTAAAAATCTCGTTACGAAGGATTTAAAAATAAAGTATCGACGTTCGGTTTTGGGAATTGCGTGGAGTGTTCTTAATCCTCTTTTAACAATGCTTGTGTTAACTGCAGTATTTAGTAAAATGCTTCGAATTCAGGTTGACGGGGATTTTGCAACCTATTATATAGTGGGTGCGGCTGTTTGGAACTTTTTTGCAGAAGCAACCTCAGCTTCAATGACTGCGGTTCTCGGTTCCGCTTCACTTATTAAAAAGGTATATATACCTAAATATCTTTTCCCAATAGAAAAATGTCTGTTTTCTCTAGTGAATTTTGCCTTCAGTTTGGTGGCTGTATTCCTGGTTATTATTTTAAGGCATAATTATGTTCCCGCTTTTCCTTCATTTTCTATGTTTTTAGCCCCTGTTGCAGTTTTTTACTGTTTCTTGTTCGTATGTGGAATGAGTCTTCTTTTAAGTGCTCTTACCGTATTTTTTAGAGATATTATTCATTTATACGGCGTTGTGCTTACAATGTGGATGTATATGACTCCTAT
>JAZRNX010000057.1:0-12554 GCA_045648365.1 Acutalibacteraceae bacterium | reverse complement strand
TTGGCCCCCGACTTGATATTTAGCAAATCATGGGATTCACACCTACAACATTTGAAAACGGTTCTGAAAACTCTCCAGCAGTCACAATATTATGCAAATCAGAAGAAGTGTAAATTCGGGAAAACAAGGATTGAGTATTTGTGCCACGTTATATCTCAAGAGGGAGTATTTATGGACCCTCAGAAAGTTGAATGTGTGTTGCAATGGCCCATTCCAAAGGATGTCAAAGCGGTGAGAGGGTTCTTGGGGTTGACGGGGTACTACCGACGATTTGTGAAAGACTATGGTAAGATTGCGAAACCGTTGACTGAATTGTTAAAGAAAGGCGAATTTTGCTGGAATTCTGAAGCAGAAACAGTATTCAGAAAACTACAAACAGCTATGACTACAGCTCTTGTCCTTGCCCTGCCTGATTTTACTTTGCCTTTTTCCATTGAATGCGATGCCTCTGGAAAAGGCATAGGAAACATTTTATGGCAAAGGCCATATCCACAGTAAGACCTGCTGGATTAAGTTTTAAATCGATATTTACGGTAGCAGGTGTAAAAGGCGAACTCTCAGCATAATCGTTAATTTTAGTTCTGAAATTATCGAGATTTTCTTCTCTAACGCTTACACCCGCCGCCAACTCATGACCGCCGAATTTTAAAAGATATTCTTCGCTGGATTTCAAAGCATCATAAAGATGAAATCCCTTGAAACTTCTGCCAGAACCGTGACAAATCCCGTCAGTCTCTGAAAGCACAAAGGTAGGTTTACCGTATTTCTCCGCAATTTTCGAAGCGGCTATACCAAGAATTCCGCTATGCCAATCCTTACCACATACTACAATTACCCTGTTATACTGATAACCGTTATTTTCAATAATAGCACAGGCTTCGTTGGTTATCTGACGCTCTAAACTTTGCCTTAAAGCGTTATCGTTATCTATTTCGTTTGCCATTGGCAGCGCTTCAAGCATATTCTTCGATAAAAGTAATTTGACAGCACGGGAGGCATCTCCCATTCTTCCTGCCGCGTTAATTCTCGGCACTATTCCAAAGGAGATTCTACCTGCATTAATTGCAGTACGGTCAAAACCGCCAACACTAATTATGGCGCCTACTCCCACTCTGGCCTTATGCTTTATTGAGTTTATACCCGCCTTAGCAACAGAACGGTTTTCATTAACGAGGGGCATAACATCCCCTATAGTTGCAATACTCAGCAAATCCGCATATCTTCCTAAAAGTTGCTCGGGCTCTTTATCATCAATAACACATACAAACTTAAAGGCAACCATCGCGCCGCAAATTTCTTTAAAGGTTGATGGGCAATCTATTCTATGAGGGTCAATAACCGCTACTGCATCGGGAAGTTCCTCTGGAGGAAGATGGTGGTCGGTAACCACAGTTTCAATACCAAGAGTTTTAGCATACGCTATTTCCGTTTTTGATGCTATTCCGTTATCAACGGTTATAATAACCTCTACCCCATCAGCTTTTAATTTATCTACAGCAGAATTATTCATACCGTAACCTTCTTGGATACGGTCAGGGATATAATAAACCGCATTAGCTCCGCGGGAAATTAAGTAATCGTATAAAATTACAGTAGATACAACGCCATCGCAATCATAATCACCGTAAACCGCTATACGCTTATTTTGCTCTATGGCCCTATTAATAAATTCTGCGCCTTTTTTGATATCTATAAGTTCATTGGGGTCGCATAAAAGAGGCTCATCAGAAAGCAAAAGTTCAAGTTCGGACGACTCGGTTATACCTCTGCCACAGGCAACAAGAGCAGTAAAGGGGTCGATTTCAAACTCCTCTGCCAATTCCTTTGCGCGTATTTTATCAGTTGCACCTACTACCCATTTTTTGAAAGCCACTTTTATCACCTACCAAATAAAAATAATTATTCATATTATTATAACATTTACTTATATTTTTTTCAATAAAAATATATAAAAAAATAGGGTTGACAACCGTCAACCCTATTTAAAAGTTTTAAAAATTATTCCTCATCAACAGAAGGAATCTCGCATTCAAGGTAATCACCTTTTACACGGTTTCTGTTAAGATAATAATCAACTGCGGCAAGAGCGCCTATAACTGCAGTTACTGCAGTAGCCAGAATAGTGATAAATTTTAAAAATCCCTTCATAATTAATCCACCTTTCGTAAGTTTATTTTATCATATATTTTGAAATAAAACAAGAAAAATTACATAAACGGTGAAAAAAGATGTAAAACTGCCATCTTAAGCCGTTTATACCAAGGATTTTTCTTCCATTTCTCAAGTGTTATTTCCTTTGAAACTTTAAGCATTTCGTTGAAATGAGCCTTAATATCCATAACCGTATCATTATCAGAAAACCATACACCGCATTCAAAGTGAAGTGAAAAACTTCGGTAATCCATATTTACGGTACCAACCGTAGATACTCGGTCATCGGAAACAAATATCTTTGAATGGATAAACCCTGGGGTATATTCGTAAATTTTAACACCAGCTTCTAAAAGCTCTAGATAATTATACTGGGTTACAGGATGAACATACCATTTATCAGGAATATACGGCGTAATGATTTTTACATCAATCCCCGAATTGACCGCCATTTTAAGCGTATCTATCATTGTATCATCAATTATAAGATAGGGAGTTGTAATATATACATATCTTTGTGCCGTATTTAGCATTTGCATATATATACCTTCTGCGGGGGTTGCTTCATCAAGTGGGTCATCACTGTAAGGCAGTACAAAAGCATTACTTTTAACGCCGAAATCTACATTATGGGATTCAAAATTTATTTCTTCTTTTGTAGTGAATTTCCATATACTGCAGAACATAGCGAGGAAACTTTTTACCGCCTCACCCTTGACTATTGCTGCGCAATCCATCCAATAACCAAAACGCTCATACTCATTGATATATTCATCGGCAAGGTTTATACCACCCGTTACGGCTACTTTACCGTCAATAACCACTATTTTACGGTGATTACGGTTATTCATAAAAACATCAAAGGATGGCTTGATTTTATTGAACACCGCCACTTTTATACCCTTAGAGCGCAAACGGTGAATAAAGTTTTTATTCTGGCGTTTTATAGAGCCAAAATCATCAAAGAGTACCTTAACTTCTACTCCCTGTTTAACTTTTTTCTCTAGTATTTTTACTACGCTATCCCACATCATTCCTTCGGCGATAATGAAAAATTCAATAAATATATATTTTTCAGCCGCCTCTAATTCCTCTAAAAAGCGGGGTAAAAACACTTCGCCCGGCGAAAGATATTCTACCGTAGAATTTTTATAAAGGGGGTAACCTGATACGGCGGTTAAATAATCCGCCTGTCTAGAATGAGGTAAATCGTCATATCTTAATGTTTCGTGAACTGCGGTATCATCAGGTAACATTGAAAGATAAAATTTTTCGCACTTTTTCATTCTGTTTTTAAGATGAGGAAACACACGGCCACCACCGAAAAGAATGAAAAGAGAAAGCCCGAAAATGGGGAATACAAGAATAAATGTTATCCACGCGATTTTATAACTGGGATTGCCTCGACGGTTAATTATTACAGCCACCGTAATTATAGCAATAATTTCACAAATCCAGAAAACCGCAATTGAATTAGCGGAAAAATTATAGGCAAGGCCTATAAGAAATCCTATTTGCAAAAGTAGGAACAAGGCAGAAAAAACCACATGAGAAGGAAACGGAATACCGCGTTTATTTTTAACCTTCACATTTTTCATTTGCCTCACTCCTCTACCGATTTATAGGATTATTTTACCATATTTTTAACCCTTTTTCAATATATTATGCTAAAATTCAAAAACCCTTCACAATTTGTGAAGGGTTTTTAGCAAATTATTCTGCAGTTTCTTCTGCAACTGCTTCAACTACCTCTTCGGTAGCGGGTGCTTCAGTTACTTCTTCAGCAACTTCTTCTACTACTTCATCGGGGAGAAGAACGCTTCGTGAAAGACTTACACGCTTTTTATCTGCATCAACAGCGATAATCTTAACCTCGATTTCATCACCAACGCTAAGTTCATCCTGAGGTTTAGCAATATGCTTTTTGGCAATCTGAGAAATATGGATAAGACCATCAACACCGGGAACTATACGTGCGAATGCGCCGTAAGAAGTGATGCTTACAACCTTAACAGTAACAACATCATCCACATTATAGTTTGAGGTGAAGATATTCCAAGGATTATCCTCTTCCTTCTTATAGCCGAGAGAAATCTTTTTCTTATCAGCATCAAGGTCTTTAACATATACTTCAACAGTATCGCCAACAGAAAGAATCTCTGCAGGGTTCTTAATTCTCTGCCAAGAGAGTTCAGATATATGTACCATACCGTCAACGCCGCCGATATCAACGAACGCGCCATAGGTAGTAAGGGATTTAACAACGCCTGTGAAACGGTCACCAACTGCGATAGATTCCCAAATCTTAGCCTCTGCTGCCTTACGCTCCTCACGGAGAACGCTGCGAACAGAACCTACAGCTTTACGGCCTCTGCCAATTTCAATAATACGGAAGGAAACTTCCTTACCCTTAAGGTCTTCAAGGGCTTCATTTCTGGAAGCAGTTGCCTGAGATGCGGGGATAAATACGCGGATATTGTTTGAATAAACAACAACGCCGCCCTTAACTACATCCTTAACTACGCCTGTTAATACTTCATTAGAATCCTTAGCAGCTACTATCTTATCCCAACCGGCGATAGCATCATAACGGCGCTTAGAAAGCATTGCGGTTCCTTCCTGATCGTTTATCTTCATAATGATAAGATCAAGAGTATCTCCGACCTTAACTTCCTTTACAAGGTCAACATTGGGGTCGAGAGAATATTCGTCTGCAGAAATATAACCTGCAAGACCTCTTCCAATATCTACTTGTATTTCGGTAGCGTTAACTGCAAGAACAGTACCGCTTACCTTCTGATCGCCTGTTAAATTACTGAGCGATGCTTCAAAAGCTTCTTCATCTGTCATTTCCTCGAAGCTCTTCTGAACAGGTTCTTTTACCTCCACCTGTTCTTCAACCGGTTGTAAATTTTCCGACATGGTTCTAATAACCTCCTTAATTATACCTGCGGGCGTAGATGCGCCTGCAACCACTCCGATTTTTTCGCAATCACAAAACCAAGAAAAATCAAGTTCCTTCGCAGTTTCTATAAGATATGTTTTTTCGCAAAGAGAAGCACATACATCAAAAAGCTTTGAGGTATTGGAGCTATGCCTTCCGCCTACGACAACCATTACATCGTTACTTTCGGCAAGAGTTCTAGCCTCACTTTGACGCATCGAAGTAGCATTACATATTGTATCAAAAATTTTTGGATTTGTATATAGTTTTTTTAGTTTTTTTTGAACTTTTTCCCATTTTTTTGCGTTAAAAGTGGTTTGCGCAACGGCTGAAACCTGTTTTTTTAGAATTTCTGGGTGTTCGTTAGCTAAATTTTCCAATTCTTCTTCTGAAGAAAACACAAAAGTTTCGCCTTTGCTATGGCCTACAATTCCCATAACTTCCTGATGATTTTTATCCCCCGCTATGAAAATGAGATTACCCTTTTCGCTTTCCTCAGCAACAATCCTATGGATTTTAGCAACAAAGGGACAGGTAGCGTCGGCAACCGTTACTCCAGATTTTTCTGCCTTCTCATAGGTCTCTAAATCAACACCGTGAGAACGGATTACAAGAATGCTATCACTATCGGCCTCCTCAGGCGAATTAACTATTTTTACACCTTTAGAGGACAATTCTTCTACCATCTGACTATTATGGATAATTGGTCCTAAAGAACAAACCTTTTTCCCTTCTTCAACCAAATCATAAACCATCTGCACCGCTCTGTTTACACCAAAGCAGAAGCCGGCAGTTTCGGCAAGAGTTATTTTCACTTGTTATCTAACCTTTCATTAATTATAGAAAGAATCAGGTCTACTGATTGCTCTAGATTGTTTTTAGATGTATCTGCAAGTACCGAATCCTCGGCGGGTTTTAATGGTGCAATATCTCTATGGGAATCGTTATAATCCCTTTTCTCGATATCAGCAAGAACATCGGCATAGTTTACTTCCATACCTTTTTCTATAAGTTCTTTATATCTGCGATTTGCTCTTTCTTCGGAAGAGGCGGTAAGAAAAATTTTTACGGTGGCATCAGGTAAAACTACAGTACCGATATCTCTACCATCCATAATAACATTGTTTTCTCTTGCGAGACGGCGTTGCATTTCAAGCAAAAATGCTCTCACTTCGGGTTTTGCTGAAACGGCAGATGCCATTAACGATGCTTTAGGCGTACGGATAAGTTCAGATACATCTTCCCCGTTTAAAAACACTCTTTGCTCACCGTCAATGAATTTAATATCGACCTTAGTGCCATCAAGGATTTTATTTATATCGCAATTTAAATCCTCATCATAACCTTCATTCATAAATTTAAGACCGATAGTTCTATAGAGAGCGCCTGTATCAACATAAATAAAACCGAGTTTCTTCGAAACAGTTTTAGCGATTGTGCTTTTACCTGCGCCTGCAGGTCCGTCAATAGCAACAGAAATCATATATTTTCTCCTTTTAAAACTGAATTTTTACCCGCTAGGTAACCCGTAGAAAAGGCTATTTGCAGATTAAATCCGCCTGTATAGGCATCAACATCAATAATTTCACCTGCAAAATAAAGTCCACTTATGAGTTTTGATTCCATCGTAGACGAATTTATTTCCTTAACGGGAATTCCGCCCCTTGTTATTATGGCCTCTTCAATAGGTCTTGTCCCTGTTATTTTAAGGGTTAATCCTTTAATCAATTCAGCAAGTCTAAGTCGTTCTTCACGGCTTATTTGATTAACCTTTGTATAGGGTGCTATGCCCGAAAGAGAAACTATTACGGGAATTAAACTTTTAGGTAGCAAAGCATCCAGAGAATTTGAAAAATCTTTATTGAGTTCCTCAGAAAAGTCGCGAAGAATTCGTTTATCCAGTTGCTCGACTGTTAAGGCAGGTTTTAAATCTATAACCGCTTTATACGATTTACTTTCAAAATTTTTAATATGAGCCGAAGCACTCAAAACCAAGGGCCCCGATATACCGAAATGGGTAAAAAGCATTTCACCGAGTTCGCTGAAAACGGGCTTTTTTCTTCCCTCTTCATAAACCGACAAGGTTACATTTTTAAGGGTTAGCCCTGATAATCTTGAACAAAATCCTTCGTGACATTCAAGTGGTATTAAAGAAGGTTTTATATCGGTTACGGTATGGCCGATATTTTCGGCGATTTTATATCCGTCACCGCTTGAACCTGTAACAGAATAGGACATACCGCCCGTTGCTAAAATTACGCTATCTGCTTCAAAAAACTCACCGTTTTCTAAGCGGACACCGCAAACTTTTCCATCCGCAATTTCTATGCTTTTTGCTCTGCCCTCAATTATTTTGCTTTTTCTTTTAGCGTTGTTTACAAGGGCGTCAACTATATCCACGGCTTTATCTGAAACGGGAAAAACTCTGTTGCCTCTTTCAGTTTTAAGGGGTACTCCCCATCCTTCGAACATACTATAGGTATCTTTTGCAGAAAGGCAGTTAAAGGCAGAATATAAGAATTTTCCGTTATGGGAAACATTGGAAATCAGAGTATCAATATCGCAATTATTAGTGACATTGCATCTGCCCTTACCCGTTATCATAACTTTTCTTGCGGGGCGGGAATTCCTTTCTATAATAGTTATTTGAGCGCTACTATCATCCTTAGCGGCACTAATTGCTGCCATAAGACCTGCTGCACCGCCGCCGATTATAACTACTTTAACCATTTTCCCACCACCTTTACATATTAAAACCATTTTACTACAAAACATCAAAAAAGTAAACAAAAAAACCGAGCAAAACTCGGTTTAAAATTTGAAAATTTTTGAAACTTTTGAATGTAATCTTGCGATATAAAACATAGCCATACGGGAAACGGCGATATCATATAGAATAAATACTATATTTGCCGCCGCCCAAAAGGCGTATGTACTCCATTTACCAACCATGCCGAAATCATCGAAAGGAATTCCCAAAACCGACACAGTTAGTTTATAATATGCAACTATACAAACATTAAAAACTGCCAACTTAATAAGCCATTCTATCGGCGCCTTGCCTAGTTTTTCCACAGCCGCCTTCACTATAGGATAAAATCCTAGTAGACAAACATACAAAATCTTGGTCTCAGGTTCGGCAGTCAAAAGCACCAAAAAAGCGCTTGCAAAATATGTTCCCACCGCGTATTTAACACCTATTTCTATGCAAACCACCATAATAAGAAGGCCTGCAACAGCGGGTATAGCATAAGTAAGATATGGGAAATATCCCGTTAACATTATAACGGTGGCCAACGCGGCACAGATGGCGGAAAAGGTTAATTTAGCCGTATTTTTCATATTAGCAACAACGAATCAGGTCGCCGCCCATGCACTCACAGCAACAGTCAGCACAGATAAGTCCCTGACAAACATCACAACCTGAACAGGTACTTGCGCTACCGTATGAACGGTAGGGGTTATTATACTGCCCTGCGCTCTGTCTTTGAGCATTACGAACAGCATTCTGATATTCCGTATTATAAGGGTCCATTCTGGACGCAGTCACAAAGCTTGTATATGCCTGGTCAAACCAACCTCTTCTGTAAAGTACAGTACCATTAAGAAAATACCATTCTGCGTTTCTTGACTGAGGGGGAACTCCGTCAAGCACCTCTTGGGCTTGTTCGAGTCGACCCTGATTAATAAGTGAACGAACCTCGGGAAAAGCGGAAGCGCCCGATGACTGATAACCGCCGCTACTTTTATTAGATGACCCATTTCTGCGCTCATTCATTATGGCATCATATGCCTCATTTATTTCCTTCATTTTCTCCTGCGCCAAATCAGAAAGAGGGTTATCTCCATAATTATCGGGGTGGTATTTTCTGGCGAGATTTCTATAAGCATCCTTTACCTGCTCATCAGTAGCATTTCTGCCAATACCTAAAATTTCATAAGGGTCTTTCATTTTTTCAGTTCCTCCAAATTTCGTTCCAAACCTAAATATATTATATTACCGAGAATAGTTTCATATTTTTTAATTTCTAGAAGTTCAAAGGCCTTGGCGGCCTCACTTATACAAAAATAAAGCTGGGCTTTGGCTTTATCGAATGCCTCGTTTTTATCTAAATTTTTAAAAACATTATATGAGCCTGATTTTATATCTTTCGGAAGGTCGTTTATAGCGTCAAGAATATAGATATATCTGCCGAGACAATATCCAAGGCGTTCAAGAACTCTTTTTTGTTTCTCGTCATCACTGCAAAGGGTAAAAAGCTTTGAAAGCATTAAAGCTGATGGGTCTGCGGCTGCATCCAAACTATCACAATTTTCTTTTTCAAGTTTGGTTTGGATATTTATATATTCTTTCACCCACTCCTCAATTTGAGGATATGCTTTTATAGCCTTTTTATGCGCCCCCAAAAATACTGGTCTTAAAAAACAGTATCCCAGTTTTTTAATTCCCTTTTCATCGGATATATTATCAAGTATCTTATAGTATAGGAGTATCATTGCCGATGCGCAAGGCATCCCGAAATCTTCTGTTTCCTTGCAATAATTACACTTTTTAAGGGGATTGAAGGCGCAAATTTTACGCTCATAGGTGGGACAGCCGTCTTTAAGCGACATATTAAGCATAGCAAGGAAGGTGAAATCATAACTCAAGGTAAAGCGGGAAAGAATTCCATAGCTTTTGCCGAGCTTTTTACAAAGGGTACAATAAACCGCTTTATATGCTTCATACTCCTTCATTTTAAGTTCGCTTTTATCCGCTTTAATATAACCAAACACGCTCGTCCCTCCCCTTTTACCATATTATAACATAATTTTTATTCTTTGGTTAATAATGTGTAAACTTAAAGCAATTTTTTAAGAAATTTACCCGTATATGATTCCTTACACTCTGCTACTTGTTCGGGCGTACCTTCACAGACAATAAAACCGCCTTTATCTCCACCCTCGGGACCTAAATCGATTATATGGTCTGCAGTTTTAATTATATCAAGATTATGCTCGATTACAAGTACTGTATTACCATTATCTACAAGTCTTTGCAAAACTTCGGTAAGTCGGTGAACATCAGCGGTATGAAGTCCCGTTGTGGGCTCATCGAGGATATAAATAGTTCTGCCCGTTGGTTTTTTAGAAAGCTCGGTTGCAAGTTTAACTCTCTGCGCCTCACCGCCCGAAAGGGTTGTAGCGCTCTGACCGATTTTGATATAACCAAGACCAACATCAAGAAGAGTTTTAAGTTTTCTATGAATTTTAGGTATACTTTCGAAGAAATGCATACCCTCTTCAACCGTCATTTCAAGGACATCGTAAATATTTTTTCCTTTATATTTAATGTTTAAGGTTTCGCGGTTATATCTTGTGCCTCCGCAAACCTCACAAGGAACATAAATATCGGGTAAGAAGTGCATTTCTATTTTTAAAATACCGTCACCCTGACAAGCCTCACACCTTCCGCCCTTAACATTAAAGGAAAATCTTCCCGCGCCGTAGCCGTGGGCCTTAGCATCCTTTGTGTTGGCAAAAAGGTCGCGAATATCGGTAAATACACCCGTATATGTGGCGGGGTTGCTTCGGGGAGTTCTGCCTATGGGAGATTGGTCAATATTGATAACCTTGTCAAGATTTTCTATACCCTCAATAGATTTATACTCACCTGGGAAGGTTTTGGCGCGGTTTAGTTTATTTGCAAGAACCTTATATATAATATCATTAACTAGGGATGATTTACCGCTTCCCGAAACACCGGTTACACATACAAACTCGCCTAGAGGTATTTTAACATTGATTTTTTTAAGGTTATTTTCCATAGCGCCTTTTACGGTAAGGAAGTTGCCGTTACCTTTGCGGCGCATTTTTGGAACAGGAATTTTCTTTCTGCCCGAAAGATAATCTGCAGTTATGGAATCCTCGCATTCTTCAAGTTCCTCAGGGGTGCCCGTAAACACAACATTTCCGCCGTGTACACCAGCTCCCTTACCTATATCAACGATGTAATCCGCCTCTCGCATTGTATCCTCATCATGTTCAACAACAATAAGGGTGTTACCTAAATCACGAAGGCGTTTAAGGGTAGCGAGAAGGCGCTCGTTATCCCTTTGATGAAGACCGATACTTGGCTCATCAAGGATATAAAGCACTCCCATAAGGGATGAGCCGATTTGGGTAGCAAGGCGAATTCTCTGACTTTCGCCGCCAGAAAGTGTTGCAGATGAACGAGAAAGACACAGATAATCGAGTCCTACGCTAATAAGAAAATTAAGGCGTTCCTTTATTTCTTTTATAATCGGACCCGCTATCATCTTATCTGTTTCAGAAAATTCAAGTCCTTCGATAAACTTAAACTCATCAACCACCGACATATCGCAGAATTCTTTAATGTTTATACCACCAACGGTTACCGCGAGATATTCGGGTTTTAGTCGCGCGCCTTTACAATCGGGACATACGCTTTCGTTCATATAACTCTCATACTCTGCGCGGGCATATTCGCTGCTTGTATTTTTATAACGGCGTTCAATATTATTTATAACACCCTCAAAGGTGGCATAATATTCGCCTTTGCCGTAGTCACCGATTCTTCTGAACTTGATTTTTTCATCACCGAGACCGTAGAGAATAGCGTTTTTACCTTCCTCGGATATATCCTTCCAAGGCAGATTTATATCGAAGCCAATCTTTTCGGCAACTCCGCGGTAATACATTTCCGCAAGGGTACTCGCATCGGGGTTAAACCAAGAGTTTACGCCCCAACCTGCCGCTTTTATACAACCTTCCAGCAGAGATTTTTCTTCGTCACTGACAATGAGTCGGCTATCTATTTTCATAAAACTTCCGATACCCGTACAGGTAGGACAGGCGCCTAAGGGGTTATTAAAGGAAAACATTGTAGGGGTAAGCTCGGGGATACTTATGCCGTGTTCCTCACAAGCATAGCTTTGAGAAAACTGCATTTCTTCCCCGCCGATAACATCAACGGCAACAAGACCTCCCGAAAGGGTTACGGCGGTTTCTATACTATCGGTAAGGCGGGAAACGATAGAATCCTTTATAACAAGGCGGTCAACAACCACCTCTATCATATGCTTTTTATTTTTTTCAAGTTTAATTTCTTCTGAAAGGTCGTAAATATTACCGTCTATTCTAACCCTGGAATATCCGGATTTACGGACATTTTCAAGCTCTTTTGTGTGTTCGCCCTTTCTGCCCTTAACTATGGGAGAAAGTACCTGAATTTTAGTGCCTTCCGAGAGCTTCATAACCTCATCGACAATGCGGTCAGTGGTTTGCTGAGAAATTTCCTTGCCGCAAATGGGACAGTGCGGCACACCTACTCTTGCATACAAAAGGCGAAGGTAATCATAAATTTCGGTAACAGTACCAACGGTGGAACGGGGATTTTTAGAGGTGGTTTTCTGGTCAATGGATATGGCAGGCGAAAGCCCTTCGATGCTCTCAACAT
>JAZRNX010000056.1:0-9596 GCA_045648365.1 Acutalibacteraceae bacterium | reverse complement strand
ATTTCAAAGGATTTTAATACAAAGCAAATTAAACTTATAGAAGATGTTATAAATGAAATTTCAAAGACAGATTTAGTAAATCTTAATGATTATAATCAGCAACTTTGCCGTTATTCATGTTTTATGTGTTTAGCAATATTAGCTGCAGCAGCGGAAAATAATCATTTTAAAAAAATAGATGAACTTAAACAGATGATTTTAAATTCTTTACATAATGAAAAAATCAAGAGTGCACATTTTGATAGTATTTCCGTTAAAAGCCGCATAACAATCTTTTTTATGAAAAGGAATATGTATAGATTTGACAACCTCTTTTATTTTGCCTGAAAGTTCAGTTTTCAAAACCTCTCCGTAATAGGTAGCAGCACCGAACTTTTCGGCAGATACTTGCATATTCATACCGAGTGTAAACCCATCAATGCCTTCAGGGAAACCGGGATAATTATCTATATCCCCCGTAAGTGTCATCTGGCCGCCTACCGACATCCTCTCAATTATGAGAGTGTCAAGTCCCGCTCTCGCAGCATAAAGCGCCGCGGTATAGCCCGCAGGACCACCACCGATAATAATCATATCATAAATTCGTTCCATCCTCTAACTCCTGTTGACACTTTGCAAAAATAACTGTATAATACTATCCGAGCATTGCGAGTATCTGGGCTTTGGGTTTTGCACCCATAGATTTAGCCTTTATCTCACCCTTTTCCATAACAACGAGGGTTGGTATGCTCATAACTCCAAACTCCCCTGCTAAATCGGGATTTTCATCTACATTTACCTTGCAAACCGCGATTTCTGAATTTTCTTCTGCGATTTCATCTATTATAGGTGATACCATTCTGCAAGGACCGCACCAATCGGCATAAAAATCTATAAGAACCTTTTTCTCGCCGCCGATAATTTCGCTGAAATTTTCTTTGCTTAATTTTATAACAGCCATATTAAATCTCCTTTGTTTTGAATTCTGTAAATATTATAACCTAAATTTAAATATTTTTCAATATTCGAGGTCTATATGAAAAAACTAAAACAACTTTTAGAGGTGTTTTTAGTATTCTTCCGCATAGGTGCCTTCACCTTCGGCGGCGGTTACGCTATGATTCCCCTCATTCAAAAGGAAACCGTAGAAAACAAAAAATGGATTACTGATGATGATATTTTAGAAATCATCGCTATTGCAGAATCCACACCCGGCCCTATTGCCATAAATTCATCCACCTTTGTAGGCTACCGTGTGGCAGGTTTCTGGGGCGCCTTTTTCGGCACTCTCGGTACGGTTTTGCCTTCCTTTACCATTATCCTTATAATATCATTTGTGCTTAAGGAATTTAAAGATATCGTAGCAGTGCAGTATGCTTTTCAGGGTATCAGAGCGGGTGTTTTAGCACTGATAATAAAAGCGCTTTGGAATATGTATAAAAAAGCGCCCAAAGGCGCCGTATCATATATCGTTATGGCCGCTTCATTTATTGTTGCCGCCTTTACCGATATAAGCGTTCTTTATGTTATTATCGGTTGTGCCATATTCGGCATTTTCACCTCCTTTATTGCTGAAAGGAGGGCTAAAAAATGATATTTTTAAAACTCTTCCTTACTTTTTTTAAGATAGGCCTTTTTACCTTCGGTGGCGGGTACGCTATGCTCCCCTTTATTCAGTCGGAGGTTATCAAAAACAACTGGATGGCAGAGCAGGAAATCATTGATTTTATCGCCGTAAGCGAAAGCACCCCAGGTCCATTTGCCGTAAACATCTCTACCTATATTGGCTCTGTTCTGGGCGGTCAGACGGCTCTCGGCGGAATTTTTGGCAGCATTTTCGGCGGATTTTGCGCTACTCTCGGCGTTGTACTTCCTTCCTTCATAATTATTCTAATCGTTGCAAAATGCTATGATAAATTTAAGAAGAACAAAATAGTCAAAGGTTGTATGTCGGGTCTTAAACCCGCTGTTGTAGGACTAATCGGTTCAGCATTTATAGGAATGGCTATGACAGTATTTATTCCACTGGGTTTCACCGTAGCAATCTTTAAAGATATTTCCCTTTATATATCCCTGGCTATTTTAGCAATTTCTCTTGTTTTATCATTTAAAAAGGTACACCCCATACTCGTTATCTGCATTTCAGCAGTTTTAGGCATTGTAACGGGATATCTACTGTAAAATTTAAAGGGCTTGAGGTTAAACCTCAAGCCCTTATTTTTTTACGGTAAATTGGTTATAATTGAATCGCTTCCCATTGCTTCGGGTAACTTTCCATCCCATTTATCATAGAACTTTGAACGGATAACATTATCATCAAGAGAAGCTCTTATTTTATTGTTGGCATCCGCCTCTGCCTCAGCTTTGATTCTGGTGGTTTCCGCCTCAGCTTCAGCATTAGTAATGGCGGTTTGTTTCTCTGTTTCCGCCTTTAAAAGTTGCTGTTGAGCTACCTGTTTTTCTTCAATAGCGGTAATAAATGCCTCTGAAAAATCAAAGTTTATAATATTAACATCGGTTATGTAAAGCCCTATGTTATTAAGTTTTTCATTGAGGCCTGAAATAAGACCATCGGAAATAAGGGAGCGGTTAGTAACACTTTCTTCCGCTGTATATTGAGCGGTAATCGCCTTTAAAACCTCATTTACAGCGGGAGCTACTAATACTTCTTCATAATTAGCGCCGATATTTTTATATATACTGTATGACTTAGATGTATCAACGCGGTAGTTGATTGCGAGAGTAGTTTCTACGGTCTGAAGGTCTTTAGAAAAAGCCTCTGTACCAACCTCAAGTTTAACTATTCGGTTATCTATTTTAACCACCTGCTGCACAAAGGGCGCCTTAAAATGTATACCCTCTTGCAAAACGCCTTCATTAACCTTACCGAGCGTTACCACAACGCCGGTATGACCTGCATCAACAATAGTGAAGGAGTTGAGAGCCACAAGGGCTACAAAAGCAATTACAGCAACAATAATAACGATGGTTTTAACTTTTTTTGTCATAAAAACATCTCCTTTATTTTGATTTTATGCTTGTGTCAAATTAGAAACAAATTTATAATTAATGTGCATTTTTAAAAAATAAAAATATAGAAACGAACGGTTGGCTTTTACACCAACCGTTCCATCCTGATAAGAGTTTTGTAAAAAAATCTTTTGCTTTTTTGTCATTAAGCAGAAACCGTTCAGTGTGTTTTATGAATTACTTTTTTAAGAAGAAATATATAAGATTCAATATAACTATTGCAATTATATAATATATTGCAATATATAGATTGACATATGACGGAGCACTGTACTCAATATGATTAGCGTGCGAATACATTTTAACTGCAATATGTATACACATGACAATAATTACGAGAATATTTAAAATAATAATTATTCTTTTGCAATCCATAAAAAACACCTCTATTAAATTTCAAAACTATTAGGATTTAAGTTTATTGGTTCTACAAATTGAACAACGTTTACATTTCTTCTATTATTAGCCAAAACAACAGATACAAAGTTTCCATTTTCTACATAACCAATATTAGTATTATACTGTATGGTACGATTTGTTTCATATCCGGATTTAGATTTAATACTTTCAACTAATGAAGCAGGTGTTTTTGGAAAACCTGCATTAAGGTTAACAGAAGAAATTTCGTTCCATATTCCTGTAGCAAATGAAGAACAATTATCAAAATATGACCATGTATCATTATTTGAAATAAGTGTATTTATAGTATTAATATCTGATTGAGTTATATTTTCAGTTAATGACACTCTGCCTTGATATGATTGATTTGCATTGACCAAATAAGACTCTAAATTATACCAAATTCCGGTGTGCGGCTCTTTATTTCCCCATGTACCAATAGAAATTTCCTCATACGGAGCTACAGTTATTCCTCCAACAATAATAGAAGTGGATGTACAATTCTTAATTGTAAGAAAAGCGTGCCCTGTTGTGTTTATAGACGAATTATCGCTATCGTTAGCACATGAAAAAATAGACAATAAATAAGGTCCAACTGCAGATGTAGTATTGTAATTATACACATAATACTCAAGTCCATCCACCGCAAAAGCTGAAGTATTTTCATCGAGTGTCATTACCGATGTAGTTTGTACTACGGGTTCTTCTTCGTCAGTTGCCGAAAGAACGACGATTCTGTCTTCGCTAATACCGATAGCCGCAACGCCTCGGTCAGCCGCAGCTTGTGCTTCTTGTATAGTGCAAGACTTCCAACCCATATAGTTATCGGTTTTGATGGTTTCATAAACAGTTTTCATGTCACCCTGCGGTAAGGCAACACCCATATTATCGAATATGGCTCTTGCAGTGCTGAGTGAATCGTCTGTATTTTCGTGCTTTAATGTATTTTCTATAACATTATTATACTGTTTCTTGTTCATTTACATTATACCTCCTTTACCACATATTTTCAAGAACTTTATCATCTTTGGCATATACGTCTTCTACCCCTGTAAAATCAAAGGTAGTGGTACCGCAAGACCAAAGAGAAATATCCTCAGGCTCTAATGCAGATGGACAATATGGCTCCCACTTTTCAGGCATACTGTCAAGCTTAGGCTCGGTTGTCATAAATACCGCATTAAAGTAATTTACATCCTTTGTTGCCTGTACAAAGTGACTGCACTGACGGTCAAAGTTGAAGTTCTTACTCGAATCGGTATTACCAATAAATGCAGGAACATAACCGTTTGCTGAAACAACCTGTGCAAAAGAAATCATCCAGTTGTGATTTACACTCCACTCAGGTTTAATTTCTGCAAACAAAGCGATACCCTCATTTGGCGGAACACCTAATTCTTTTGCAGATTCTACTGCCTTAATAGCATCTGCTGTACCGTTTACACCAGATACCTTGGCTTCGGTAAGGTCACGAATAACCAAACCAATTTTGCAATCCTTTGCCTTTAAGAACTCAATTTCTTCGGCGGTGATTTTATTTTCACCGCTAAGTGTTCTCATACAAAAGGCAGGAAAGCATTTTTGTCTTTTTATCCAGTCATACATCGTATAACCGTTCTTAAGCTTTTTGTTTATAGGTGTAGCTGAACTAACACCGAAAATAGTACGCATTTTATTTACCTCCTTAATTCTTATTTTTTGATTAAAATGTAACTATTTTTTGAAATCAGCGTCCTGATTTCCTACAGCTACAACCCTATTATAAAAATCAACCCTGACAACTAGTGTCAGAGTTGAAAATATTATTTCAAATTTATTTAAGCATATAAAAAGCGGTCAGCTTTCGCCGACCGCCCCTTGATTTTAGGCTACAAGAAAACCAATTTTTTCTTTTTACTTATTCCAACCAATCAATATCCAATATACGGGCGTTATACGGATGATATCTTGACTCATCTAAGTCCGGACAATCAAAATTCTCCGTTAAATATATATCAGAAAATATCAGTTCGCCGTCAACCGATTTATACGCAACATCCAGAATACCGTCCCCTAAATAATGAGTAGTATACAACACGTCTTCTCCGATAAAATCAGGATATGCACGATAGATATTTAGAAAAATCTGTTCGGATTCATTAATCTTAATAACATCATCTATCGTATCTACACCTTCATTCAAGTTTTCGAAATCCGAAAAAGATAATTGTTCACGCACATAGAACCATCGTATAATACTTTTCTTTGTAAGGTTTTTGTTCCAATCATAATTATCGTAAAACACATATAACAGACCACCTTGCTTAACCTTGTGAACACTGTACAATGCACCTTCGTCTGTGTTTCGTAAACATTCAATACCAACATATTCTTCTACATCAGCAATATTTCTTTTTCCAAAAGGATCGTATCGCTGTGCAAAAATATGAATATCCACCGTTTTTGTAATCAATTCTTCATATGGTGTTGTATTATCTATTTTTAAATCTCCGCAATTTTCTTTTGTAACTGTAGGTGCATCGTATTCAATGACATAGTTCATCTCTAAATTATCTGAATGTGTGCATCCTATAAGTAAAACTAAAACTAATAAAACAACGATAATTCTATGTGCTCTGCAAATCATTTTTAAGACCTCTTTACTGCAAAATATATTGTTCCTGCTTCAGGAGAATATGCATCGTTACTCCACATCTCAGGCGAAATACTAGGGTTTTTATTGCCAAAATGGCGGCTAGGGCTTGAATCATCTTTTCCCGCCCAAGTTCCATCACTTAATTGATAAATAAAATGATAATTATAACCATCTTTATGAGGCACCCTTGCAGCGATACGATACTCATCTGCATCAATTGCTGAATTATAAGCCCCTATACTTCGGCATGTGAATGAAGTATTGTATTCAATCGTACTGATAATTCTTCCGATAAAATACGACGAATTTAGTTTCGGATCCCACAGGTAAGTTGTCAATCCAATGCCAGTATCTTCATTTAGAAGCAAGGCATATTCGAGACAATTAGTTTGATAATCATTTACTTGCCTGTAAGCTCCACCACAACCATAAAATGTCGTTCCATAACTATACGAATAATACTGTAGTCCATTTACTGCATACGCAGAAGTGTTTTCGTCAAGCGTCATAACCGATGCAGTTTGCGTTACAGGCTGTTCTTCATCGTTCGCAGAAAGAACAACAATTCTATCTTCGCTAATACCGATAGCGGCTGTACCATTATTTGCAGCTTCCTGTGCTTCCTGCATTGTGCAAGATTTCCAACCCATATAGTTATCGGTTTTGATGGTTTCGTAAACAGTCTTAATATCACCCTGCGGTAATGCAACACCCATATTGTTAAATATAGCTCTTGCAGTTGCAAGGGAATCATCTGTCTGTGCTGACTGTTCATATTTTAATGTATTTTCTATTACATTATTATACTGTTTCTTGTTCATTTTTATTATACCTCCTTTACCACATATTTTCAAGTACTTTATCATCTTTAGCATAGACATCTTCTACCTGAATAAAATCAAAGGTAGTGGTACCGCAAGACCAAAGTGAAATGTCTTCAGGTTGCAATGCTGATGGGCAGTAGGGCGCCCATCCTTCAGGCATACTGTCACATTTTGGCTCAGTTGCCATAAATAGCGCACCAAAATAATTGGTATCTTTGGTCGCCTGTACATAGTGACTGCACTGACGGTCAAAATTAAAGTTTTTAGATGAATCGGTATTACCGATAAATGCAGGAACATAACCATTAGCAGATACAACCTGCGCAAATGAAATCATCCAGTTGTGATTTATACTCCACTCAGGCTTGATTTCTGCAAATAAGGCAATACCCTCATTTTGCGGAACACCTAATTCCTTTGCGGCTTCTACCGCCTTAGTAGCATCTTCTGTACCGTTAACGCCTGAAATCTGTGCTTCGGTGAGGTCACGAATAACCAAACCGATTTTGCAATCCTTTGCCTTTAAGAACTCAATTTCTTCGGCAGTAATTTTACCATCACCGCTAAGTGTTCTCATACAAAAGGCGGGAAAGCATTTTTGTCTTTTTACCCAGTCATACATTGTATAACCGTTCTTCAGCTTTTTATTAATAGGTGTAGCTGAACTAACACCGAAAATAGTTTTCATTTTATATTTCATCCTTTCTATATTTTATTTTTTTAATTAAAATGTAACTATTTTTTTGAAATCTGCGCACGATTTCTTACAGCTGTAAGCACATTATAAAAATTAACCCTGACAACTAGTGTCAGGGTTAAAAAATAATCTGTATAAATTTATAAAAGAACAGTTGATTTTTACGCCAACTGTTACATTTCGAAAGGAGCCCCCTAAAACGAATACTTTGAAGATTTTTGTCAACAAACTGAAACTTTCTTAGTATTCCTATTGAAATGTTTTTAATCATGAAATCGTATCAACATCTGTTATGAATTTTATCCTTGCAACTAAGTTCATATCTGAATCATAAAGATTGCAACTATCTTTGTTTATATAATTATAGTTTTTTTGGTGCATATATAAAAACTCAACAGATACAGTGTTGCCGTTTTTTGAAACACGATGAACCTGAATAGGAGATGCGAGAACAAACGGTTCAAAGTCATCAAAACAATTATCTAGAAAATATAATTCGTTACGCTTGATTTTATCATATTTATCAATAATGACAATCTCACACAATAAATCTGTATTTATTTCACGAAGTTTTCCTCTATCATCCAGTTTAGAATATGGTATCAAAGCAGTGAAAAATATAGGAATAAAGGCAATCACAAAAAGAAAACCGGATTGGAAAACAAAAGCTGCAATAAGTAGTAGAATAACGGTTATATCAATTTTCCACACATATGGGAGAAGCGGGACTTGACCGTATTTGTAGCGGCAATAACCACAATTGGCTTGACGAAGCCATCGTGGAACTGATGGGCTGCCCACCACATCATCCCAAGATATTGTATCCTTTTTCTTATCGATTATTTTTCCACACCATGGGCACCTTTTTCTGTTCATAATACCTCCTACAACTTAAGTGCTATGTTCTTGGAACTTAAAATTTCCGTTTGAATCAAAAACGGTTTTACTTTCGTACACTCCCGAACCCACAGAAAACTGTATTTTAACCACCTTATCAGTAACAGCCATTTCACTAATAGACGAACCAAAAAGAATTAGATTTAATATAATACCTATTTCATCATACCCTGCATTTTCTGCTAATTTAGAAAGAAAATCAGTAAGATTAGTATATCCATCAGTCAAATCAAAAAACAAAAATTGATATTGATGTGGTATTCGCCATCCTATGAGCAATTCTACTAATCCCTTAGCCACTCCGTTGTTAAGCATTAACTCAACACCATTATCTATAACATTGTAATTTATAGTTACGGGCATATAATAACTATCATTCTCATTGCCAACAGTATATTCTCTCTTGTATACACCATCGCTTCCGACATATTCATACATTTGAGAGTATTGGCTTTTACTGCGTATATCATCAATTATTAGACGCAACGCAGTTGCTTTAATAGAATAATTGCCTTCATCTTCTCTATCAATTTTCGAATAATATGGAATAGACAAATAGCATGATAAAACTTTATAATAATCCTCATCGCTTAAAATGTCTTTATCCTGTAACGCTGGTGATTTTACTCGATATCCACATCGTGTACAAACATAATATCCGTCACTACATAACACCATATTGTGTTTAGTAACATCTCTATAATTAGAACCGCCACAATAACTAATCGGGATTGTTGTTGTGTTTCCTCCCGAACCTGTTGTAGAACCGCCTGTCGACCCATAGCTATACGCATAATACTGCATACCCTCTACCGCAAAAGCCGAAGTGTTTTCATTAAGAGACATAACGGATGCAGCTTGTGCTACGGGTTGTTCTTCATCCTTAGCAGAAAGAACTACAATTCTATCTTCGCTGATACCGATTGCGGCTGTGCCGTTATCGGCGGCAGTTTGTGCCTCTTGCATTGTGCAAGACTTCCAACCCATATAGTTATCGGTTTTGATAGTTTCGTAAACCGCCTTAATATCACCTTGTGGTAAAGCAATACCCATATTATCAAATATGGCTCTTGCGGTTGCAAGGGAATCATCTGTCTGTGCTGACTGTTCGTGCTTTAATGTGTTTTCTATTACA
>JAZRNX010000055.1:0-7691 GCA_045648365.1 Acutalibacteraceae bacterium | reverse complement strand
ACTATAACGGTGGAATCGTCGCCCGGCTCCACGATATCAACATGGTCGCCGCAAAGTTGCTCGCCGTAATGATTTATACTTTTATATCCGATATCAGCACATAAATCATTCATCTTGAATGGACTCCTTTAATTTAGCAAGGGCAATTTTGGTTTCTGCGGCGGTTTCTCCGAGCAGCGACGCGATTTCCTGAACAATTCGCATCTGCTTATCTACAACCTTATCCGCAACCTCAATGGTCTGACGGCTGATATTTTCGCGTCTTTCATGCTCATTCTGTTCATCGGTAACATCACGCATAATAGCAATAAGCAAATGGGTATCTTTATCGTAAACAACGGTCTGTTCAACAAATCGGTTATATTCTGCAAGATACACACGCTCATCACGAACATTACAACCTGTGCGTAAAACATTCATAAATACAGATGGGTCAAGAATTCGGATAACCTGGTCGCCGAGAATATCACTAGCACTTCTGATATTCATCATTTTTCTGGCGGCCGTATTTATCTGCTGAACTTCAAGGTTTTCATTAAGAACAATAAGTCCGTTAGGCGAATTGTTAACGATAGTATCAGAGAAGCTCTCTGCCTTATCCTTAAGGAAGGGTAAACACATTGAAATCTCTGCTTTTCCCTGAATAATAGCAATAGCTTTTTCGCGGCAGGTATTATATCCGCAAGAGCCACAATTAAGTTCTTGAGAAGGCTTGAATTTACCCATCTGACGAAGAATATTCATAATTTCAATATCAGGGGGCATCTGATAACGCTGTTCAATAAATTCGAAGCTCTTTTTAAGGTCAATAGCTTTGGGCTGAGAAACCTCGAAATCCTTCTCACCTGCATATTCGGAAATAGCAATATAATCCTTAACGGCAGAAGAACGGTGATATTTCTCCATAACAGGTCCGCCTACGCAACTACCCGCACAAGCCGACATTTCAATAAAGCACTTATGTACTTTACCGCTAATGATATCTTTAAGTGCGGCAATGCAATTATCCACGCCATCAAGAGCTAAATATGAATAACCTTCCCTATCCTGCGCCATAGTTTTAAGTACGCCACCGGTTGTGGGGAAGAAACGGGCGCGAGAAAAAATATCCTTATCCATTTCCTTTTGTAGCTCTATATTTTCAGCGCTTAACCATTCGGTTAATTCTTCAAATGTAAGCACTGCATCAACAATGCCTTCATAGTGCTCTGCCTCATCCTTTTTGGCAACGCAGGGGCCTATGAAAACTGTTTTTGCATTTGGGAAGCGGTTTTTAATATCCTTGCAGTGCGCTTGCATAGGAGAAATTACATCTGCAAGATATTCAAGGGCTTCGGGGTAGTGCTTCTGGATTAAGAGGTTGATGGAATGACAGCAAGAGGAGATAATAACATCTCTTTCTTCCTCTTTGATCATTCTTTCATACTCCGTTTTAACGATGGTAGCGCCTACTGCAGTTTCCTCCACATCGTAAAATCCAAGCTTTTTAAGGGCGCTACGCATAGAGTTAATTCCAACGCCCTCGTAGTTGGCGATAAATGAAGGCGCCAAACTTACGATAACGGGGTCTCCACTTTGGAGGAATACCTTCACCTTTTCGGTTTCATCAACTATCTGCTTTGCATTCTGAGGGCAAACAACGAAACACTGACCGCAAAGGATACATTCATTTCCTATAATATGCGCCTGATTTCCCGAAAAGCGAATTGCTTTAACGGGACAATGACGGATACATTTATAACAGTTTTTGCAGTTTGATTTTTTAAGTGTCAAACAATTGGGCATATCTCGTTACTCCTTTTTGGCCAAAGCATTTAAAATATGCTCTTTAAAAAACTCTTTGAAATTTTCTTTAGTTATGCCGACATGAATATCATCATCTACCTGAATAGTGACACCAACGCGATTACACCTGCCGATGCAGAAACTACCGGCAAGTGTAACTTGCGTTTCAAGATGATATTCTTCAACGGCTTTTTGCAGAAGCTCTACAATTTCGGGCGAACCCTTAAGGTGACAGGAGCTTCCTACACAAACCTGGATTATCATACTATTTATACCTTTGCTTTAATGTTCTTTTCGAAAAACTCGGAAACGGTTTCGGGGGTTACGGAATAGAATTCGTCATCAACCGTTACGCAAACACCCTGTTGGCATTTGCCCATGCAGAAGGTGCCGCCAAGCTCAACCTTATCGCCGAGATTATTTTGACCGATAAGATACTGGAGCTGTTCAACAACCTGACGGGAACCTTTAATATGGCAAGAACTACCAATACAAACTGTAACTTTCATTATGTTTATCTCCTTATTCCAAAATCAAATTTGGATTATTCATAATCTACAACATCAACCCAAGAAAGCAGGAATTCTCTTTCATGCTCGTTACCCTTTACCGACTGTGAAGCGGCAACAATGGGCATCCACTTCTGAACATACTGTTTTGCGGTGTTGCTCTTATTGCAGAATAAATCGAGATATTTTTTAGCGCCTTCAATGTCGCCTGCAAGCCAGAACAAAAGGTAGGTACGGGCGGCATCTGCGGAAGCATTACCCTGAGTAGCGTGAGACCAGTCAAGGATGTAGGGTGCGCCATCTTCGGCGATGATTATATTAGAGGGGTTGAAATCGCCGTGACAAACCTTATCGTGCTTGGGCATACCTTCAAGGCGGGTGTGAAGGTCATAACGGGTGGTAGCATCAAGTTCGGTTGCCGAAATCTTTCTGTTCATCTTATCCTTAAGTTTGTTAAGAAGGGGGCTCTTTTTGGAGTGAACGGTGAGTTGAAGGTCAACGAGAAGCTCTAAATACTCATCTTTCTTTTCCTCATCCTCTTCCATAAGCTGAGCTAAAGTTTTACCCTTAATAAATTCGGATACGATAGCCCATTTACCCTCAACCATAGTTACCTCTAAGATTTTAGGAATGTTAAGGCCGGTTTCTTCAATTCTTGCCTGATTAAGCGCCTCGTTTAAAACATCGGATTTGGAATAATCTTCATTGAAAACCTTAACACATCTGTCGCCATCGCGGTAAATGGTTTTATTATTTCTTACAGCAATTACTCTATCAAGTTTCATTTTCGTAATACCCCTTTCAATTATGCTTTCTTACCTTTGCGGTAGGTTACTTTTACTTCATCTACATCGGTTGCCTTTGCAAAATCAGCAGCGGTAGGCTTATCTTTTTCAACGAAGTGGTTGCCATAATAAGCGTTAAGATACATCTGCTTGATTTCACTCATCAAAGGATAACGGGGGTTAGCGCCTGTACACTGGTCGTCGAATGCCTGCTCTACCATTTCGTCAAGATTATCGAGGAAGTTCTTTTCATCAATACCGTAATCTTTGATGGTTTCTTTAATGCCAACCTGTTTCTTAAGGTCGTTGATAGCTTTAATGAGATTTTCAAGTTTTTCCTCGTCAGTGTTACCGCCAAGACCTAAATAGTCAGCGATTTCAGCATAACGAGCGAGAGTATGGGGGTGGTCATATTGAGAGAAGGTACCCATTTTTGCGGGAGCTTCATTAGCATTGAAACGAAGAACCTCTTCAATCATTAAAGCGTTAGCAACGCCGTGGGGCAAATGATGGAATGCGCCAAGTTTATGAGCCATGGAGTGACAAACACCGAGGAATGCATTGGCAAATGCCATACCTGCCATTGTTGCGGCGTTAGCCATCTTTTCACGGGCTTCTATATCGGTAGCGCCGTTTTCGTAAGCTCTGGGAAGATACTTAAAGATATTCTTAAGTGCCTGAAGAGCAAGACCGTCGGTATAATCGGTAGCGAGCATTGCGGCATAGGCCTCAACTGCGTGGGTAACGGCATCGATACCCGAAGCGGCGGTAAGACCCTTGGGCGCGCTCATATGGAAATCGGTATCAATGATTGCCATATTGGGAAGAAGCTCATAATCAGCGAGGGGGTATTTAACACCTGTTTCGCCATCGGTAATAACGGCAAAAGGAGTAACCTCAGAGCCGGTACCTGCAGAGGTGGGAACTGCAATAAAGTATGCCTTTTCACCCATCTTGGGGAAGGTATAAACACGCTTACGGATATCGATAAATCTCATAGCCATATCCATAAAGTCAGCTTCTGGGTGCTCATAAAGTACCCACATAATCTTTGCAGCGTCCATAGCAGAGCCGCCGCCTAATGCGATGATGGTATCGGGCTGGAAGGCCGCCATCTGCGCAGCTCCGTCCTGAGCGTTTTTAAGGGTGGGATCGGGCTGAACATCGAAGAAGGTGGTATGAACAATACCCATCTCATCAAGTTTATCGGTGATGGGCTTTGTATAACCGTTTTCATAAAGGAAGGTATCGGTTACGATAAATGCTTTTTTAGCGCCGCGAACGGTACGAAGCTCATCGAGAGCAACGGGTAAGCATCCTTTCTTTATATATACCTTTTCAGGCGCACGGAACCAAAGCATATTTTCCCTTCTTTCTGCTACTGTTTTAATATTTAGAAGGTGCTTAACACCAACATTTTCGGATACGCTGTTACCGCCCCACGAACCGCAACCCAAGGTTAGCGAAGGAGCAAGTTTAAAGTTATAAAGGTCACCGATACCGCCGTGGGCGGAAGGAGTATTAACAAGGATACGACAGGTCTTCATACGAGCGGCAAAGGCATTTAATTTCTCGCCTTCGGTAACCTCGTTAAGATAAACGCTGGATGTATGACCGAAGCCGCCATCCTCAACCAATCTTTCTGCCTTATCGAGAGCATCAGTAAAGTCCTTTGCTTTATACATAGCAAGAACGGGGCTTAATTTCTCGTGAGCGAATTCTTCGCTGATTTCTACGCTCTCAACCTCGCCAATGAGAATTTTGGTGCCTTCAGGCACCTTAACGCCTGAAAGCTCGGCAATTTTAGCAGCGGACTGACCAACGATTTTAGCATTCAAAGCGCCGTTAATGATAATAGTTTTTCTAACCTTTTCGGTTTCTTCGGCGTTAAGTATATAGCAACCGCGGTTTGCAAACTCCTCTTTAACTGCATCGTAAACATTCTCAAGAATAATTACAGACTGCTCAGAAGCGCAAATCATACCGTTATCAAAGGTTTTGGAGTGAATTATAGAGTTAACTGCAAGTAGAATATCCGCACTGTCATCAATAATTGCAGGGGTGTTACCTGCTCCTACGCCCAAAGCGGGTTTACCGCTTGAATATGCGGCTTTAACCATTCCGGGACCACCGGTAGCAAGAATAATATCGGCTTCCTTCATTACGGTATTGGTCATATCGAGAGAAGGAACGTCAATCCAGTCAATAATGCCTTCGGGAGCGCCTGCCTCTACAGCAGCCTCAAGAATAAGCTTTGCAGCGGCAATGGTGCTATTCTTAGCGCGGGGATGAGGAGAGATGATAATGGCGTTTCTGGTCTTTAATGCAAGTAAGCACTTAAAGATTGCAGTGGATGTGGGGTTGGTGGTAGGAATAACTGCAGCAACAACGCCGATAGGCTCTGCAATTTTCTTAATACCAAACTGCTTATCTTCTTCGATAACGCCGCAGGTCTTTGTTTCCTTGTAAGCATTATAGATATATTCGGAAGCGTAGTTATTTTTAATAACCTTATCTTCAACTATACCCATACCTGTTTCTTCAACTGCCATTTTGGCAAGAGGAATTCTCGCCTTGTTTGCGGCGGAAGCGGCGGCTAAAAAGATTTTATCAACCTGCTCCTGAGTGTAGGTCGCAAATACCTTCTGCGCCTCTCTTACACGCGCGATGGCTTCTTCAAGCTTCTCAACGCTATCTACTACTGAATAATTTTTGCTATCCATTTTTGCATCCTCCTAATGAGATTTTGTGTCATTTATGACTCTGTTAATATTTTAACAATCTTTCTCCCTTTTGCATATTCTTAATTCAGATAATTGGTGTTATCGATTTTGATAACACCCCTGAAATGAATAATTTTCAATGTAAAAGCCCGTGTTCCCTTCCGAGAACACAGGCTTCAAAAAAATTATCATAAATATCTTCTTTTTGCTTCGCAGAGTTCGGTTATAAACTGCCTGTCAAGCGCAGATAATTTATATCCCTTTTTATAAATCAAAACATCCTTATATATCTTGCGGTTATCCTCGCATTTTTTCATAACGAGGTTATAACGGTTAAGTAAGCTTGTAGGCGCGGGTGAAACCCACATAAATGTTTCGGGATTCTGGGATAAAATATCGAACTGACTTGCCCTTTCAAATATAAATATTCTGCGGTTAATGTTATCAGGCAGTTCCTCTTTTACCACTTTGGAAAGGGGCATGGAAGGAACATAAGGGTCAGCGTGAGCAATTTCAATATAGTTTACCAAATCATCGAAGGTTATAGTTTCCTTCCTCGCGAGTGGGTTATCTGCGCTCATTATAAGGCGGTATTTAAACTCGGTAACCAGTTCATACTGAAAACCTTTTTCCTCAAGCATAGTTTTGAAATATTTATCATAGTTTTCAGCATAACGGATGATTCCCAACTTATAATCATGGTCAAGCATATTATGAATGGTGCGTTGGGAATTGGTTTCCTTATAAAATATCTCGGCATCCTCACGGGATAAGGATTTCGAGAATTTGGCAAACGCCTCGGATATATAACAGGCACGGGGAACGGAAATTGAAAATTTCTGCTTTTTGGGTGTTCCCGTTTTATAAAAGCTCTCGACCGCATCAATCTGACCCAAAATCTCCTTGGCAAAATTTATAAACTCCTCGCCTTCGGGGGTCAGTTTCATACCGTTTTGAGTACGCTCGAAAATAATAATACCCAAATCGGTTTCAAGCTCTTTTATGGAACGGCTGATATTGGGCGCCGCTATCAAAAGCCGCTCCGCCGCTTTACCAAGAGACCCTGCCCTTGCCACCTCAACCGCGTGTTTCATATGCAGTAAATTCAAAACCCTCACCGCCTGTTTGGTTTTATATGATTTATACTGTATATATTATATCATTAGTTATAGATAAAATCAATGGGTGCTTAATGGCAAAATTATTAAATCAATGGGGAGCGGTGGATATCATTTTGTGGTGAAACGCGTGGTGAAATAGAAAGAGATTTTTAAAAATTAAAAGGCACTCAAGTCAAATAGCTTGAGCGCTTTTTTATCCCGTGTATCTACAAATAAAAATAAATCACGGCAAAGCCGTGTATATCATCAATTCCGCAAGGAATTGAATATCATCAAAGCGGAACGCTTTGTATATCATCATTGCGAAAGTTTTTTGATACACACCTAAAGGTGTGATGAGATACAACGCGGCCGTGCCGTGTTGATGATATACACGCTGTCGCGTGATGATATGCCATTGCTTTCGCAATGGATAAAAAATCGACAGGTCGAAACCTGTCGATTTTTGGTCCGAGTGACAGGGTGCGGGTGTCCTGTGGACACCTCTGTGCAAAGCACAGAAGCACCGACCGAGGCGGCAGCCGAGACCTTGAACCTCCGGCTATCGAACAGTCCACCGGACTGTTCTCCCAAACTCTTTGCTCCCCTTGGTCGCAGAGTTTGGAGGTCGTTTCAAGTCCTTTATCATAAAAAATTAAGAGGCACAGACCTAAAGGTCTGTACCTCTTAATTGGTCCGAGTGACAGGACTTTCTTCTCCGGCTATCGAAAGGTCCACTGGACCTTTCTCCCAAACGCTTTATTCCCTTCGGTCATAGCGTTTGGAGAA